>JAESTJ010000003.1 GCA_016763615.1 Minisyncoccota bacterium
CCTCCAGCAACTCGATGTAAACAGTCTTTCGAGTTGGTCTTACTTGTTTGTTAATTAGTAATGTTTCGTTTCTATACCTTAAAGAACTCCAATTTCTCCTAACTTCTCCGCTAGAGCGTTACCCTGCTCTTCAATTTGTGCCTGGTAGGTACTCCATCGTTTCTCATCCCAAATTTCGACTCTGTCTGCTACTCCTGCCAAAACTACCTTGGTCTTAAGAGTTGCAAACTTTTTAAGATGTCCTGGAACTAATATTCTTCCCGTGCTATCTAAACTAACTTCCACAGCACCAGAGAACATGAAGCGGGTGAATCCACGGGTGTCTGATTGGGCGAAGCTTAGTTCCTTTAAACGCTTCGCAATTTCGGCCCATTCTTTTTCTGAGTAGAGAAACAAACAATTATCGAGACCTCGTGTTATTACCAATTTCTTCCCGAGAGAATCCTTAAACTTCTTTGGCAACATGAGTCGCTTCTTGTCGTCTAACGTGTGTGTGTATTCGCCGAGAAGCATATTGCCTAGTTTTTTAATTTCCCACTCTTTCCCACTTGCTAAGTATTTTACTACACTTTGTCCCACATCATGAAACAACTTATCCACATGGTTTCATTGATGCATACATCATTTTAAAAACATCCAATTAATTGGATGTTTTTTGGCGGTTGAACCGCCAAGTCACTAAAATGAAAAACCGCAGGGAAATAAATTTCTCCGCGGTTTTGTTCTTGTAAGCAATAGTTATTTAATATAGCTACCCCGCAGCAAGTTGATGGGGCAATGACTCTAGTATAAATGAAATGATGTAAATACAACCACATGTCAACCTCGCACGTTGACCTACTACAAAACAAAAAGCAGCGGAGATAGAAATCCCCGCTGCCGCGATTACAAAAAGTGTTGCCACTTAGGTACAACCTAGATGAATTTTAATTGCGTCCATAAGTGCCTGCTCTTCAGGACTTAGTTCAGCCCCATCAGCGCAAAAATCTCTGACCATTAGATGCATTTTAACCAACAGGTCTTGAGTAGGGTCGTCACTAGACTCTACGCCAGCGAGAATCAATTTGTTCCTTTCGCGAACATGTTTGAGCCAAACTTTAATTTCAACAAGTTCACCCTCCATTTTGGATTTTGCGTATACTGCCCCTGGTCTCCACTTTTGAATGCGTTTCTTTTCTGGATCGCCCCAAGGAATATCTCGGTCTTCAAGAACCCCAGCAGCCGTTGTTAATTGCGCTTGGATATCTTTCAAGTTTGCCGTAAGTTCGGCAATTTTAATTTCTGCATCCTGCACAGAACTTGGTTCAATAAATGGTGTTTTCGGCACGATTTATCTCCTTCTAGATCAGTTTAATGTTAAAAAGAGGCTTGAAACAACAAGCCTGCCTTAGTTAACTCTATTTATGGTCTTGGCGCAACCGTTCAATTAAAAATTCTCGTGGTAACACACTTAAGAACCAACCAACTTGTGGGCCTGAGTCACGCCCAAGAAACAATTGGTATATTCCTGAGAATAATTCTTTCGCGTCAATCTCTCCATCTTTTTGTATTGTGTGAATAAAGTGATGCAAGTCTTCTCCTATCAATTCTTCATGTTCATTTACGTATTTCAAAATTTCAGCAAATGCTTGCTTCTGTAAATCTGAAAAAGCAAAGCTAGAAACTTTCTCCTGTAGTTCAAATACATACTTTTCTGGAGCATGTTCTTTTAACCACGCGAGTGCATAGTCTACTCGCTCGTGCAATTCACCTTTTTCAATATCATTAAGTTCACTACCCTTGTCTTTTACCGCTTCCTCCAAAATATCTATGTGTGGCATCTGACTAAGAAAGGCAACTTGTGAAAATCGCATTCTATAATATTTTTTTGGAACTTCTCCCAAGTGAATCAGTTCGTACATACGTGCGTCGTCGTCTGCTGTTTTACCCCAAAACTTCTCAGCAATTTCGTCGTACCTATCAAATAATGTTGGGATGGTATTTCCCTCGGGCTCAAAGTTTATTGCTCGCATTGGTTTCACCCCCAATAGTGCGAGCCTGAAAATTTTTCGTGGAAGTGCATTAGCAACGTCAGCCGCAGATGATCCTGAACCTTTTGAACTCGACATCTTTGCGCCTCCCACTAGGAAGAATTCATACGGAATATCAAATGGTGGCGTAATCTTAAATACTCGTCGAGCAATATTGTTTGCAATATCTCGCGCTCCTCCACGAGTCGAATGATCTTTCCCCGCCCCTTCAATGTCCACCCCAACAACTACCCATTTTGCAGCCCATTCCACTTTCCACGGCAACTTTGCATTACCGTTATATGGAGAAACACTTCCTGAATGACCACAACCTTGTGCCCACTTCACTAAATCTTTCCGACACTCGTATGTTACCTCCTCTCCGTTGAAGGATGTTGTTTTCGTTGTTCCATTTCTTCCGCAATTTTCACACACTACTGAAAGAGGTAACCAGTCATCTGGCTTCACACCCCCACTTACTTTTTTATAGATATCCCGAATAACTTCTGCATTTTCAAGAGCTAGGCGAATTACCTCGTTCATTTTTCCTGAGGTGTAGAGCTCACTTGCTCGGTAAAATTCGGGGGTAAATCCAGCCTCCTCAATCACCTGCTTATATTCTGAAGCATAGTATTCTGCAAAGTTCTCTGCTTTACCGTCAGGCGAAGGAATGTCCCGCAATGGCATTCCCATGTACTGTTGATACATATCTATATCAAGGTACGCAGGAAGCCCATCCATCGTATCGAAATCGTTTATTTCATATAGAAATTTTGCAGAAACACCCTTTTCGTTTAGTACGTCTGTTACAAGACCATGAATTGCCACACCGCGCATAGAGCCAATATGAACCCTCCCACTTGCTGTTTTTTCATCGCGAACTATAAGCGTTTCGCCTTTTGCGATTTTGTCTTTCAGTTGTGACTGAATTTCTCCCGTTATTTTATCTGCCCAAAACATTGATTCTTAATTGTACCCGAAAAACAGCTAAATCACCAAAACGCTAGGCGTTTTGGTGATTTAGCTGTTTTTTACTAGTTCTTACTAATTTGCTTACCCAACTTTAGTAACTTTGTATTTCACAGTACCATTAGGAGTTTCAAATTCAAATACATCTCCCTTTTTCTTTTCCATCATTGCCATGCCTAATGGTGACATGTGTGAAATCTTTCGGTCGCGCATACTTGCTTCAGCTGAACCAACAATTTCGTATTCGCGCTCGTCTTTTTCTCCTATTTTCATGGTGGCCACTTTAGAACCAACATGTACCTCACTACTTTTAATACTAGAGTCTATAACCTGAGCAGTAGCTAGAATACTTTCAAGTTGCTTGATTCTACCTTCTGTTGCACCCTGCAATTCACGTGCCTCTTGATACTCGGCATTTTCTGAAAGATCACCTAATGAACGTGCATACTCGAGTTGCTGTGCAATCTCGCGTCGACGAGTCGATTTAAGATGGTCGAGTTCTTTGGTAAGTTCTGCAAATTTTTCTTGAGTCAAATATTGGTTCTCTTCTTGTTCCATAGTGGCGTACAGTATACGTGAGAAAATGGAAAACCATAGCGAAATGAAGCAACGAGCGACCAATTTTTCTTAGAGCCGTAGCTCTTAGAAACAATGGAAGTACTCTTGTGGTGCGACCAGATTTTAACGACTGCAGGGAGATTAAAATCGAAGTACTCTTGTGGTGCAACCTATTTTTCTAGGAAGAATTACTGAGCGAATGGAGACCAGTGCAATCTTTATTCTTCTATAAGAATTGGATAGTCTCCACGAGTGTACTCAGGTTGCTCACTAACCATCCACTCAAAAAAACTGCGCATCGCTGGAGCCGCACCTCGCAGAGTATTCGCTGGTGCTTTTTCTAAAATTGTCGCAAATGCAAATTGCGGATTATCCGCTGGCCAAAACCCAACTACCCACGAGTTCATCGATTCGTTATTTACCCCCAATTGTGCAGTTCCTGTTTTCGCCGCAATTTTGATTCCCGGGACATTTACTGCGACTGCTACACCTGTTTCAGCACTTGCCTGCATACCTTTTCGCACAACCGCTAAATATGTGTCATCAATACCTATAGAAGTGCCTCTTATTTTAGTGTCTTTTATTAAATGCGGAGAAACTAGTGTCCCTCCATTGGCGATTGATGCTATATAACGTATCGCTTGAATTGGCGTTATAAGAAATCCAAATTGCCCTATGGATGTATGGTATGTGTTTCCAAGTCGCCATGGGTCGTCCTCTCCAAATACTTCTCGCTTCCAAGATGGGGTAGGTACAACCCCATTTCCTTCTGCACCAAATTCAATGCCTGTTTTTGTTCCAAGACCAAATCGGGTGGCGTACGCTGCTAGTTTTTCTATCCCTAATCCTTCCTGATCTTCAAATCCTCCTCCCACTGTATAGAAGTAAATATTTGAAGAAACTGAAAGAGCCTGGACGATGTTCACCCAACCGTGAGCTTTCCAATCACGGAATATAGAGTCGTTTCCTGGTGAATATGGATTTGGTATCCGTAGTTCACCAGTTGAAAGAAACGATGTACTTGGTGTCACAATTCCTTCAGAAAGAGCCGCCGAAGCTATGTATGGTTTTACGATGGAGCCAGGAGTATATTCACCTAATACTGCCCTATTAAGAAACAGCTGCCTCTCGTCATTTGCATAACGAGCGATTTCCTCCTTGTCAGAACCATCGGTCATAACTTGGGAAGAATATTCGGGATAGTTAGTAAGAGCCAATACTTCGCCAGTGTGGATGTCCATAACAATTCCTGCTCCTCCAACAAAG
>JAESTJ010000022.1 GCA_016763615.1 Minisyncoccota bacterium
CACCACACCGAAGATTCACACACAAAGAGCATTTCGCCCGATGGATTGTACACACCGTTCGACAATCCAAAGTAGGAATCAAACGTCAGTGCGTGACCGAAACGCTCTTTCAGTCTTGCGCGAGCGAGACCATGCTCAATCATGGCAGTTGCAGGAATTTGTATGAGCATAGACATGAGCATGCTCGTACCATGTTTGGACACGTGGTAACTTTCAGCCACTTCGCCGGTTTCTTGGTCACACAAGCCAGAGTGGATTGATGTAAAAGAAATTCCAAGATTCCAGCTCACCTGAGTCCCAAAAAAGACTGAAGCTTCTGACTTGGATTCGTTCTCAAGTGCACGGACCCCGTCTGCCAAAAATTCAGCAGATTGCGTACTCATTTCAATCTCTCTAATTTCAGGGTACACACGCTTCCCGTTTACTTTCATTCCATAGCGCCGACTAATAACATCGGCGACATGAGAAAGTGGTGTAACACCACTTGTTGATTTAGTCATCTTATAATCCTTCCTGTGTTAGTTTTCTGCTCAAAGAATACCCTTACCTACGCTAAAATTCAATGGAATTGTTTTTTGGACTCTAACTTTGAACACTGCTTCGTTATTTGAAAGTGCAACCCATGTTCCCTATGCATCAAGGACGCGTGCTTACTGTACGGTAACCTACCAAAACATATCAGGGCGTGAGTGTTTCTAGAAACGTTATCACTTCTTCGTACTGGGGACGTAGTTCAAGGGCTTTCTTAGCATACAAAAGCGCTTCAATTTCGTTACCCACGCTTAAGTAAGCTTGCGCGAGATTAAATTGTACTGCAGCACGATTAGGAGCTAATGTTTGTGCATTACGAAAACTTTGAACCGCCTGTTCCCTAAGTATCTCGTCTTCTGTAATTACTCCTGAAAGAAACTGTGCATTGCCAAATGCCACTTGAGTTTGATATTGCCTACTATCAACAACCTGTGCTTGAAATGCTGAGCTCACTGCCTTCGAAAGGTCTGAGTCAATACTTTCTTTCTCTCCTCCACTAGTAAACTCTTGTCGTGCCCGGTTAAGGTACGTATACGTTAAGAGTCTCAGTGTCTCCGGAGAGGCCACGTAGGTAGTAGCTTTTTCGAGAAATTGTATCGCCTCTGTGTATTTAGGAGGGTTCTCTTCGAGAGCTACAACTCCTTTTCCGTGTGAGTACAAAGCTACAAAGTGTGCCACTGAAAAAGCTACAAGTACCACACTAAGTCCGAGCAAACAAACAATGACTATTTTTTCAAACAGCGAAGTTGGTGAAGCGCCTAAATCGTCATCTTTTTTCTCCTGTAATGCGATTAGAGCTCCCGCGGATAAACCTATGACTAAAAGAAATTGAACAGAGGGGGGGTAGAGTAACATCCACACAATGCCGAAAACTACAATACTCGCAAATCCTTTACGGTATATATCTTTTTCAAAATCGAGTTCATACGACCTCACTACTACCGGGAGAGCAAACATACTAACTAAGAAAATTCCAAGTGTGAGCGGTAGACCAATTTCCAGAGCGAGTGTTATCAACATATTTGAACCACTTTGAAAATCCTTATCCCAAAATACTGTCGCACTTACTTCTTTAGGAAAATATTTATCCCATTGATATATAAATGAGTTCAAACCAGTTCCCCACACAAGTGCAGAAGGATCATTTTCATATACACGTGAAAATACATATATTGATGCACTTAGTGAAGGTCGTATTTCTTGAGCCGGCCTTTTAATCGTATCTTGCAAGGGAACAGTACTCATACTACCTACCAACATGCCACTTACGACCAGTGCGCCTGCAATCAATACTATAAAAACCGTACTTGTTCGCATGAGTTGTCTATGTCTTCCATGTGCGAGTAAGGTAAAAACAAACATACCGAGTACCAAAACACCTGTCACAAACATGAGTAATAATGATCCTGAAAAAAAGATGAATATTGAAGCCAGCACAGCTGTGCCAATCGGTAGTAACTGACTACTGCCAGAACTCGAAAAAGACAATGTGCTCGCGAGAATAAATCCTACTCCAATCACTAGATACGTAGAGAAAGTCGCTATGTCCCCCACCGCTTTAAAAGAAACATCGAAAACCGAAAAAACTGCAAACAGCGTCATAAAAATCAAAACACCACTTACCACCGAGTACATAAGAAGGCGTGCACGTGCGACTGATGTTGTGAACATGTACCCTACGACAAGTACTGAAAAAATACTTAAAAACGAAACGAACGTTCCGGCAGAAAATCGTAAGTCACCAACAAAGGTTATAGGAAAACCATCCCTCATAAGCATCAATAACAATATGCTAAAAAATACTACTCCCGAAAGTAGTATATTTCTAAAAGTTACTGAATGTATTTCTTTGTCAGCGGTAAATAAAAACGACCCAAGCATAAGGAGTGTTGCGGCCACAAGAGTCGCAACTACAGCAGTACTATCAGTAAAAGTAATATATGGAGTAAGTGGAGCTCCCCCTACGAAAACAACAATGAGTACCACTTGTACACACTCAAACACACCGACATTAAAAGTTGATAATTTATTCCAAAGCTTTCCCATTACTCTCTATGGTTACATATATGTGATGACACATCTATAACATTACTGTATACATTTCGATGAAAGAAACAGGTATACTTTAGATAATGAAATCTGTTATTACAGCAGTAGTTGGTTGTGCGCTAGGTATTACGTTTATGTATGGTCTTACGAAAACTTTTGAGTCTTACGTCTCACAAAAAACCAAAGTGTTCTCTAGTGATTTGCTTGCATTCAAGGGTGTTGTCGAAGAAAACAACACTCTTAACAATACAATACTACTACAAGTCGCACGAAACAATTTCCAGCAAAACCCTACAAAAGTACGTGTGGCATACAACTCCGATACAACATGGAGTCGCACAAGTGCGCTCGTACAGGATGGGTACTTTTTTGGAGTACAAGACAGCAAGCCAATACAACCCACAGATCTTTCGTCAGGAGACCAAATATATATAATACGCGACTCAAGTAACGATACTCAAATACGTGCGACGTACATTACTATTTTAGATACCACCTTATGAACTACCTTAAAACTATTACACACTCCTTCATAACTGTCTTTGTACTTGCGGCTCTCTTGGGCGGTGTGTCGACATACACACTCACGTTATATAATAAGACTATAAATATCAAGGAGTTACAAACAGCTCAAGGTAACATTGGTTCCTATAAACGGTTTGTGCGTATCGAAAACATTGATGTTGAGAGAAATTTGATTGGTGCTATAACAATTGACAGAGACGTTTACCAAGTACAACGCATGTTATTCTCTATTACCGATGCAACCAAGATTGAACGTCAAAATACCCTCGTGGAAAATGGTATCGTCGTTGGATTTACTCCAGTTGAGCAACTCAGCATTACTGATCTTGAAGTAAACGAAGAGATAATCGTTCGTTTACTAGTGTCATCTAGCGGTAAACTTGTCGCTAATAATATCGTACTAGGAATACTTTCTTCTAATTAAAACAGGTACAGGCTAACGTTGTTTTTGAAGGTCTATAACTCTGTCACGCGCTGTTTCTACACATAATTGCATATAATGTTCGTTACTGTCAGATGCAACATCGCAAAGTTCTTGCGTTCGCTCTATGGTGATAGACTCGATGGCAGGTATAACATTACCAATACCTCGAAAACAGTTTTGTAGTAACTCGGATTCGGTAAGCATCTCTCGACATTGTTGCCCAACTTTTTTAAATACCTCTAGGGTAGATTTATCTTCAAACTGTACTTGCTGCCACCACTGTGGTTGCCAATAACTACACGCCAATAAATCGTCTCCTGAAAGTTCTGAACAAGGCTGAAACACATTAGTAGTAGTAAATTTCCTCCCCACTTCGTTTTCTTCGGCAATCATAGTTCGAAAATTGTACTCCATAAAAATACCTCCTGAACATCCGCCAATAGGATCATTTGCAGGAAGTGACTGACACGTCGAAAGCGCATCAATTAAGTCATTTTTGGTGTAACCAAAATATGTCTGAATGCCGTGCCCGATACCATGTTGGCAAAATGCTGCGTCAGTTCCCAGGTAATCAATACATGCCTGATTAAGCTCGGCCAAAGAAGAAAGACCAAGCTCGGCAATAGCACTTCCTAAAAATTCATGGAAGCACCCGTAGTTGAGCCTCTCGTCGCACACAGTAAGACCGCTTACTCCTTCTTGCGTATACAAAATACCACCAAACAAATGTGCTCGTTCGTGCTGTAATCCATAAGACAGTCCTTGAGCTGAAGCAATAAGTTGGTCGAATGCCTTTCGTGCACCGACTTTCTGTATCAGCTCACTCCAAAATTCATAACTCTCCGAATCAACTACTTGTATTTGTTTTGTCTCACTATCAACGAACACCTCACCCAACACAAAGCCACCACCAATAATCAAACTCAGTGTCAATCCAATCAAAAAGAATTTCGTGTATGAATCGCTATATGTAGAAAACGGATTAAATATTTTCATACTAACTTAGTATCTACCAGGTTCTTGTAAACACTGTTCTTGAAAACTTCCCGGTAATTTTCCGCAAAGATTTTGTTTTTGTTCTTCATTTTTGATATAAAAACTAATATTTTCGGATAAGTTATTTTCACAGGATTCTTGGTATTCTGCATCAACTACCTCACCAACAACCGAACAGTATCTAAAAGAAGCTTCGGGGTCATTTTCACCACCCCAAAATACAGAATCTAACCCCTCATTAATACACCACTCCTGTCCTTGCGAGTTCCCCGCATATGAACACCACTCTATAGCACGCGAAAAATCTGAATTCGAATGGCTGCTTATATCACGTATATCTCTCTGTCCCGCCAAGGGAATAAACTCTTTACCAAATCCTGAATAACAGGCTTTACGCCATTCTTCTTCTCCCTCAGGAATTTCCTCGCAAAATGCAAAAGCGTCTCCAAACTTCTTGTAGTCAGGAGCACCAAGTTGGATACCAGCTGCCTGCCACATTTGTGGCGTTGCGTACGTAAGACAAATGCTACGTAGCTCATCAGGTACTTCTTCGGACAAACAGGGGGCAAGTGGGCCTGTTATATATTTTTTACGGGATTGCTTTATGAGTTCTGGATCATGACCACCTCCCCCCATAAGTTCCATAATTGCTCCTCCAAAACACTCTATGTACTCACGTTGATTATATAATTCTGTTCCTGTCTGCTTACAAAAGTCTACTGTTGGTGAAAGTTCATACCCATATCCTGCAAACACCCCGTGTCCCAAACCATGAAAACACATAGTATACGCGCCTGAACCTCCAGGAGCTTCTTTGCAAGCATCTCGAATAAGTGGTAGTGCGCCTTCTCCAAACTCAGCCAGCGTTCCTATAACAATAGTATGCGAACATGCATTGCGAAAATCAGGTGTACAAAAACGAATACCATCTATTCCTTCCTGTTTGTATAATTCATCACCGACAAAATGACCTAGTAAATGTAAATCTGTTTGCGGTGGTAATGACGCACGTTTTAGTACTTCAAATGCATAGATTGCACCCTTTTTTGAGGCAAGTTCAGCAAACCTATCAGACAATTTCTGAAAACTTGCAACGTTACTACCAATTGTTTTTGCTTCATGATATTCAGCGCTTTTAGCAACACCAAATCCTAAAACTATCAAAAACAATACCAGCACCCCTACTACTACAATTAACTTTATTTTTTTGTTTTTCCACCTTAGGTGCCACATGAATAAAATGCTTACCAATGTATTTTTTCACACACATCACACTTCTTAAATTCGTCGTGATCGACAAAGAAAATAACAGCCCATCGTGCGACATCATCATCCACTCCTTTATTTGCATGTGGGTCAACAAGGTGTAGAGATGGTGCAAAGTCATCAGAAGTTAACTTGTAAAAATATAGTCCACAAAACATAAGTGCATGTCCCTCTTCTCGCACAGGCGGAGCAACTGATCTACGCTCGTGTCCTAGTAAAAGTCCTGGCCCACTTTCGGCAAGAGAAATGGTACAACTACCACTATCATAATGTGGCGTAAAACCTAAATACTTATCTGGTTCTGCTCCTTTAGTTCCGTATCGCAAAAAACGAAGCATGCTGAAACGAGGTATGTCACTGTCTTCATCATAGAGTTTCTTGCGAAGACCTGGAAATTCTTTTTCAAGCGAATCAACGAGTTTTGAAAACATCACGCAGGCATGTTCGTACACAATTCCCATCTTCTCAACCATCTCTTTTTCAGTATGGCTTCGGTGTTGTGCCGTAAGCTCAGGAAGAAGTTTTCGATTGTACTGAAACCACCCAATATCAGAAGGTTTGTTATTGTAAGTACCGTAGTGTTTATATCCAACTTCATCACATTTATTTGCTCCTTTTTTTGTAGGAAGTTTATAGTTTTCTTTTACATGCTCAGGTGACTTCGCAAACGTCATAAATGCATCGACTGCATTTTGTATGGCACCTTCGGGTATGGACAAAGGAATATTAGTATATGCGTTTTTCTTTAGATCATTTTTTATATCTGTAGAATTCGGAAATTTCATATTATGAAGTTACTAACTCATGACCAGATTTTTTCCATTGACGTAAACCCCCTTTATAACAGGATACGTTAGTGTAGCCATTTAAACTCAAACACATCGCTCCAAGATAAGAGAGTCCACACCCAAGACTGCCTGAATAAGTCACAATGTTTGCATCTTTGTCAGTAGTTACATATTTTTCAAAATGCGAAAGAAAATAAGTATCAATATCAACTGGCTCACCAGTTTCTGCGTGTTTTTGTGTGTAGTCTTTTTGATACGAAACATTATGTGCACCATCTATATGATGATGATTGAAACTGTCACGCGAAAGTGCATCAACAAGAAAACATCCGTCATCGAGTTTATTTTTAAG
>JAESTJ010000023.1 GCA_016763615.1 Minisyncoccota bacterium
AGCTTGCCATTTGAACCACGAGACACCAGTAATTTGAAGTGTCGTGACTGTTTCCGCAAGTAGGAAGTGGTTGAAAGATTCAACAAAAACCCACTCGTCTTTGACGAGTGGGTTTTTAAGTTGGAAAAGATTTTTTGTTGTTGACTTTGGTCTGAATTAGACGTAAAAATAGTGGTAGAAAGCTCCGTGAGGGAGCTTTAGTTATTTTGACGTATCATTCTTTTGACTATAGGAGGTCATAATGCGAAAGAATTTAATTTCATCACTGCTTATTGTTCGGATCATCGTTCTTATGATCTTCATGGCAGTTTCTTCCAATGCATGGACACATGAAATAGATCCCATAAACAAGATGATTGAGGAAATACTCTATCCCGTGGTTTCTATTTATAACGATGAAGACCCCAGAGGCTCTGGAGTTGTTGTTTACTCCAAAAAGGAACGGAGAAAAAAAGGCAAGTGGCGCACGTTTATTATTACTAGTAAGCATGTGGTTGCTCATAGTATATTCGAATCCACCTTGTTTCTCAGCGGTCGTGTAGGACCTAGGGTTCTCGTGCCAGTAACAGTGCGTATATATAGGAAGGTGGAATCTGTTGGAAAGACACCCGCTGACATGTACAGGTCCTATGAAACCAATATCGTTGCATACGATTCAGACAAGGATCTCGCGCTCCTTTCTTTGCAAGAAACGGATACTGGCGTGCGGTATGTGGCGAATCTCTACAAGCCCAAATTAGACTTGAGATTTTTTGAGCCCGTATGGGTTGTTGGCGCAGGTCTTGGATACGAACCTTTCCCCGCAACGGGCATAATTTCTATTCCGGAAATTGATGAAGGAAAAAGAAAATCTTTCATGTTTTCTGCTCCCATTATATTTGGGAACTCGGGAGGGGGGGTGTACCGTTACAACTCCACAAAAGGTAGTTATGAACTTGTTGGAATTTCAAGAAGTATGAACTTGTTAAAGGTCAATGGGATCGCGACTCTCTCTGCAGGGAGTCAGCAGGGTGTCGAGGCACGCACTAAAGTAAAAATTCCTGTAACACACATGGGTGTAGCAGTTTCGGTACGTGAAGTGTGCACATTTCTCTCAGAAAAAGGATACGGGTACATTTGCAAAGAGTGAGATTTCATTCTCACGACATAAGGGGACGTTCATCGTCCCCTTATTTTATTTGTCGAAGCAGTGGTATTATTTTAAACACATATGAAAGATATTGTAATTGAAAAGTCTTGGAAAAAGAAATTGGAAGACGAGTTTGATAAAGAATACTTTCAAGATCTAAAAAAGTTTGTGCATGAAGAATATGCAACAGGGAAAACATATCCACATCCTAAAAATATCTTCCGAGCTCTTAATACTTGTTCATTTGATGAGGTTAAAGTGGTAATACTCGGGCAAGACCCGTACCACGGAGAAGGGCAGGCGAATGGATTGTGTTTTGCAGTGAATGAGGGTATGCGACTCCCCCCTTCACTACAAAATATTTTTAAGGAAATGGAGTCTGACTTGGGACATTCAGTAGAGAAAACTGGTGACCTCGAAAGATGGGCAAAGCAAGGAGTTTTATTACTTAATTCTACACTCACTGTGCGAAGCAGCGATGCAGGTTCTCATCAGGGGAAAGGTTGGGAAGAGTTTACTGATGCAGTAATTCAAAAATTGTCTACTGAACGGGAAGGGGTGGTTTTTATGCTATGGGGTAATTATGCGAAAGAAAAGGGAAAGGATATTGACTGGACAAAACATTTAGTGCTCAAAGCTGCACATCCTTCACCATTTTCGGCATACAATGGGTTTTTTGGTTGTAAGCATTTCAGTCAAGCGAATGAATATTTAAAGAAAAAGGGGGAGAAAATAATAGAGTGGTAGCGTATAAAAAACAAACCGCCGTGGCTATTATCCACGGCGGCATTTTTGGTGTTGACTCAGTTTAAAAAGAACTCCCCCTTTGCAAATCTGAATTCAGAAGGTGTAATGAGTTTCGTATGTGTGATACAGACACTGTGAATTGGACCTTCAAGATTCTCCTCCCAAAAAACTAGAAATTTGTGAAGTTTTGGAAACTTGGGATGCGTGTCGTATTCTTGCCATATATACGTTTGCAACAGGTCTTGGAAGTCAGGCAAACGATAAAGTATCTCGGCAGTCGTGACACTATGCCCTTGTAGTATAGATTGAAACTGTTTGTCGACCATAATGCAGATTCCTCCCTGCTTTTAGACTCCTGGTATGTTTTTAACATTTTAAAGCACCAGAAGCAATTTATGTTGAATATAGCAAAAAGAAATCGCTACAGTCCTGGGGACTGTAGCGATTATAAGGTGGCGTATCGGCTGATAATGTCAGATTTGCCGTACGCGAAGTGCAAGACACGCGTTGGTGCCGCCGAAGCCAAATGAATTCGACAGCGCCTCTTGTACGTTTGCGTTATCGATTCGGGCACGAGGAATGTACTTATCCATGCCCATTTCGACGATTTCTGGATCGATTTCGTCGATATTCGCGGACGCGGCGATAAAGTTTCGCCGAAGCATCAAAATTGTATAGATTGCTTCGAGAACTCCAGCTCCACCCAGGGCGTGTCCCGTAAGAGATTTGGTGGAAGTAATCCAGGGAGTGACGTCCCGTCGCGAGAAGGCAGCCTTGATGACTCGGACTTCATTCACATCACCGGCCTTTGTTGAGGTTCCGTGTGCATTCACGTAGCGAACATTGCGTACACGCGAGTGCAGTCCACGCAGTGCTTGCTGCACCGCACGAAGTGGACCATGAAAGCCCGGTGAGGTCATGTCGCCATCACCATCACCTGAGAGCCCATATCCGACTACTTCTCCGTAGATACGAGCATTGCGCTTGCGTGCATGTTCGTATTCTTCAAGAACAAGTACACCACCACCGGCTGCGTCAACAAAACCGTTACGGTTCTTGTCGTACGGACGACTGGCGTGTGCAGGATTAGTTCCGTCTGCGATTGTAGCAAGTGCGCCAAGTGCCTCAAAACCACACGCTTTTGTTGGATGACAGTCATCGGCACCACCAGCGAACATAATTGTCTGGCGTCCAAAAGCAATCTTGAGAGAGGCTTCTCCAATGGCATGAGCAGAAGTTGCACACGCCGAAGTAATGGAAAAGTTGTCTCCTTTGATACAAAAGTCATTAGCGACCTTCGCCAGTAGCCCAGAAGACATTGCTGGGACAACAGTCAGGGGACCACTGCACTTTTGCCAAGGTCGTTCCTGATTTTGATTGTAGAGTTCTTGCGAACTGATAGTTTGGTCCCACGTTGATGGACCGCCAGTACCCAAAATACAACCCGTCATGGGGTGCGATATGCTGCCTTCCGGTAGTCCGGAGTCGGCGACAGCTTGTAGCATCGCATGATATCCAAGGAGGATCGTGTCCCCCTTGCCCATGTGGCGCTTGATGCGTCGGTCGATTGGTGGAAGTTGATCCATCTTGACGATTCCCGCAATAGAGCTTCGAAATTTCAAGTCAACATAATCTTGGTTGATGCATATTCCGGAGTGACCTTTCCAGAGTGCTTCGGTGATCTCCTTTTGTGAGAGACCGATAGGTGAGACAGCGCCCATACCAGTTATAACCACGCGTTTCATAATAATACTCCTTCCGTTGGTTTGGTTGAGTTAGTTGCTTGTTGTAAAAGAGCGAATTCTGCATTGAATATAGCATAGTGTCAATAGTTTGTCAGGTAAAAGAAAAACCGCCTCGGACAAGGGTCCGTGGCGGCGAAGTTTTAGACCTATATTAGATCTACAGAAGAATGAGCTGCTTCGGTTCATAGTGAGCTGGCTTATCAACCCTACTCACGATGGACTCCTCCGAGACTAATGTGAGTCCAAGATTCTTCTCATATCGTACTTTTGCAGCTACACGCTTCTTTTTGTTTTGAGCTTTTTTACGCCTCACAGAAGCTCCACGGCGACCAAGTTCTGAGCATATTTCTCTCGTAATACCCTCAACTTCAGGTCCATACGAGATTCCAGAGCCGATAACTGCCTTGCGAGCCGCTGAGGAAATACTTGTTGCATTTCCCTCTTTATATATTTCCAAAGCTCGATTGGCAAGCCTGAAAATGTCTGCCAATTAAACCACCTCCTTTTGTGAATGATTTGGCCTTTTCTATTATACCAGATGATTAGCACTTGTCAATTTGCTCGTGTTTCCTAATGAATAGGGAATACATGTCGCCACAGCTGCATTCTGAATTTAAAGATTTTTTTGCTGAAGTATGGGGGTATCTCCTTCTACTTGGAATGTTGTGCGACCAATGAGAGTTCCACGCGCTGTTTCTACGCTGCAGCGCCACGTACCTTCGCTTATCTGCCGCGTTTGAGTGAACCCACGGAATCCATCGGCACGTCCACCAAGAATAGGAAATGGAATACGAGCTGTCGTTATCCATTCTTCTGTATTGGTATCGTACTTCTCCCAACGGTGACGAATTTCAGTCTTGAGGTCGCTCGGGGCAAATACTGATGTAAAACAATATACGAGTGTTCCAGGAGTATGATTAAAAACTTTGTTAGTGTCTCGCCAAAACTCGTACCATGCCGGTGGTTCGAGAGCCACTTCGTACAAATTTCCTATGCGAGCTACAGAGTGGTAGATTCCGATGTGTTTCAGTGCTAGTGGTACAGGTGGTATTAGGTTTGTAATGTAGAGACCGCTGAAACCAATGGTGATGATAGTAATTGATACTAATATGCGTTGCGAGCGTTTTTTAAAATCAGTGCGAGCTACTTTCGACAGAGCAAAGACTAATATTAAAGTGGTTGCGAGAGCGAATATAATACTCAGTATAAAAACAAATGTGTCGATACTATTAAACAGAACGGGCACAGCCAGCGTGCTGTACGTGAGCACCAGTGAGAACCAAATAACAATTCGTAAATGCGTTCGTTTGTAGCGATCCCGCAGAAGCTCGTTGCCAAGGAAGAGAAGAGCAAGTATTCCAATAAAAATTGCACTACCTGTAAGCGTCCCGCTGCGGGCGTAGAGAACCATTAAAGCGCTGGCAAGATTCCCGAAACTGAATTGTAAAATACTCAGCATAAGAAGTCGCTTACTCTCGCTACCGTTATCGGCTCGAGCTTGGAGTAATAGCATAAGCACAGCACTGAGAACCAAATATCCAATAATGACGACATTTTCGAACAAGGCATCTGGTCGGTTTAAGGTGAAAATATCAAAAATGAGACCGAAAAAAAGAGCTGCCGTAGGCAGGTATTTCAAATAAGGTAAAACTTGTTCACGAAAGTGCATATTTTGTGCGTTTGTACCATCTCAAATCAAACAACTGCCCACACATTACAAGATTTTGGCTGCGACTTCGGAAAAACTTCTCCGTGTATCTAAGGATATACATCGGCGCTTTTCCTGTGTCTCGCTCAAAATCTTGTAATGTGTCACTGTGCAGAGGTTTGATTTGAACTGATACTTAGAATGCTAACAGAATAAGTGCCTAAAGAAAAACAGTAGAGATTGAAATAAGGGCTCAAGTGTTGTATAGTTTTCTCACATTACCCGCAGGTGCGGGGTTTTTTGTTGGAAACTTTTATATATGGAAATACGAAATATAGCGATTATAGCACCACAAGAGTACTTCGATTTTTATAGTCGTTGCGACTTCTTAAAAATCTGGTCGCTCATGTTGATCACACCAGCTTCACTATAATTAATTAATTTATGACCGAGATAAGAAACATAGCCATTATTGCCCATGTAGACCATGGTAAGACAACACTTACTGACGCTCTTTTAATGCAAACAGGTGCTGGTAAAGAAGGGGTGTCTATGGATTCAGATGCGATTGAAATGGAGCGGGGTATTACAATTTATGCAAAGAATACGAGTGTTTTCTACAAAGATACTAAAATAAACATCCTTGACACTCCTGGGCACGCCGATTTTGGCTCTGAGGTGGAGCGTGTACTTCGATCAATCGATTCTGTACTTCTGGTGGTTGATGCTGCAGAGGGGCCAATGCCACAAACAAAGTTTGTATTGAAGAAATCACTCGAACTTGGACTGAAGCCAATTCTCATTTTAAATAAAATTGATAAGCCAGCTGCTAATGTCGATAAGGCAGAAGAAGCTGTGTATGAACTGTTTCTAGATCTTGGAGCTACTGACGAGCAGCTCGACTTTACTACCATTTACGCAATTGGGCGCGACGGTTTGGCAAAGCGAAACATGAATGATGAAATGCACGATCTTAATCCAGTTCTTGATGTTATTCTCGAGAAAGTAGCTCCTGCTTCAGGTGATAATCTGAAAGACAAACCATTGTCTGCACAAGTGTTCAATCTTGCTCATGATGATTTCCTAGGAAGAATGGGAGTGGTTCGAATTTACGAAGGAGTAATGAAAAACAAACAAGATATTTTTATACGAGATGCAAAAGGAAACGAATTTAAAGGGCGTATCTCAAAATTATATACATTTGAAGGTTTGACCAAAAGAGAAGTTAGCGAGGCTAGTGCAGGAGACATTGTAATGATTGCTGGAATTCCAGAAATCTTTATAGGACACACACTTTTGCAAGAAGAAGGTGGCGAGTCTCTTCCCGCTATTGCAGTGGATGAACCAACTATCTCTTTTTTCATGTTTGTAAACAGTTCTCCATTTGCTGGGCGTGTGGGGATATATGTTACTGGACGACAGATACGTGATAGGCTCGAAAAAGAACTTGAAATTAACGTGGGGTTACGGGTGGATTTTGTAGAAGGAGCGCGAATGAAAGTGTACGGCCGTGGAGAACTGCACCTTGCAGTATTAATTGAAAACATGCGACGTGAAGGATTTGAGCTTTCAGTTTCGCAACCCGAGGTTATCTTTAAAGAAGTAGATGGAAAGACACATGAACCGTACGAAGATGTGAGTATCTTGGTCCCTGATGAATTTTCTGGAACAGTAATTGAAAAACTAGGGAAGCGCCGAGGAGTAATGACAGGAATGACTCAAGAACACGGAGAAGTTCGGATTACATTTGAAGTTCCAACCCGCGGATTACTTGGGTACCGAAACGAAATGGTTATCGATACAAAAGGAGAGGGAATCATGACTTCTATTTTTAGTCACTTTGGTCCTCATGCAGGAGAAATCAAAAAAACTGAACTCGGTTCTATGGTTTCTATGGCGACCGGAAAAGCACTAGGATTCTCTTTAGCTACATTGCAAGATAGAGGAGTTTTGTATATTGCTCCTACCGAAGAAGTGTACGAAGGTATGGTTATAGGAAATACCTCCAAGGGAGAAGACATGTTTGTTAATCCAACTAAAGGAAAGCAACTTACCAACATGCGAGCATCAGGTACTGACGAGAACATAAAGCTTGCTCCACCACTAGACCTAACTCTTGAAAAGGCACTAGGGTATATGCGTGAGGATGAATACCTTGAAGTTACTCCGAAAGATATTCGCTTACGAAAACAGTATTTAACTGAAACAGATAGAAAAAAATCCTCAAGCAACCAAAAAGGGAATCAGAAATAATTAAAAACACCTGCTTTAAGCAGGTGTTTTTAATTTAGAGGTTATTTTGTTTTAACCATTGAAGAACTGCGTTGGCAGAGTCCTTCCAGTGTTTTCCTATCAGGATGCCGGGGTGCGTGGCACCCTTAACCTCAACTGCCGGGGCTCCATAATATTCGGCTTGAGCACGTACTTTCTCAATCCCTATTCCAAAGGGTAGTGATGTTCCTTTTTCTGCTCCCACGAATAGTAGGGGTTGAGTAAGAGACTCTTTCGGAACCGAAACTCCACGCTTTCTATCGCTTCGCGCAACTCCTGACTCAACTTTTAAAGAGAATTTCATTTTCATCATTCTTA
>JAESTJ010000024.1 GCA_016763615.1 Minisyncoccota bacterium
AAAAAGGTCTTCTTTCATGCACGCTTCAAAAAACGCTATAAAAATTTAAGAAAGAACGAATGTAAGCGTTGCGACCAACGGATTACATTATTTTTGAGTGACCTTCAAAACACCGTACTGGAAGACCATGCTCTTGCAGGGAAGTTGCGCGGATATAGGAGTATAAATATCGGCGGTGATTTACGTGCCCAGTACGAAATTATTGGAACCGACATAGTCCATTTTGTGAGATTGGGGACACACAGTGAACTGTACGAGTAAGCTATTGCCTAAGAGGGTCTGTTTTGCTACTATCTTTGTGCCCCTAAGCGGGGCTTTCTAAATACACTATGACGACAGAAACTATCATAAAGAAACTATTTGAGGCGGGTGCTCACTTTGGATACACTCGTTCACGACGTAGTCCTAGTATTGCGCCATTTATATTCGGTCAGAAAAACCGCAATGATATTTTTGATCTTGAGCTTACAGCAGAGAAGTTAGAGGAAGCAGAAAAATTTGTAAAAGAAATCGCCTCGAAGGGGAAGAAAATTCTTTTTGTCGCAGGTAAAAATGAAGCCCATATTATAATGCGCAGAGCTGCAGAGAAGGTGGACGAACCTTTTGTATGTGGGCGATGGATTGGAGGAACACTTACCAACTTTAAAGAAATAGGTAAACGTGTGCGACGTCTCGAAACTCTTCGGGATGACAAAGAGAAAGGAAACTTGGAGAAATATACAAAAAAAGAGCGCCTTCTTATAGATCGCGAAATAGACGATCTTGATGCAACTTTTGGTGGTATCGTTCCAATGAAAGAACTCCCAGGAGCAATGTTTGTCATTGATCCCCGTTTTGAGGAGATTGCGGTAAACGAGGCACATATCACAGGGGTACCAATCATTGCACTTTCAAATTCAGATTGTGATCTTACAAAAATCGCACATCCAATTCCAGCAAATGATGCGACTACTAAGAGTATTACGTTCTTTGTAGAAAAAATAACTGAAGCAATCGAAGCTGGTAAGAAGAAAGCAGCGATAGAAGTTCCTTCTACTGCGAAGTCTGAACAGGCAGAGAAATAAACCTCACGAAATACTTAATGTACGTCTAATAAATATACAAGTATGTCATCCACTGAACTAATAAAACAACTTCGCACCGAGACTGGAGTTTCTATTATGCAATGCAAGAAAGCTCTGGAAGAGTCGGGAGATGACATTGAAAAAGCAAAAGTAGCACTGCGGAAGATTAGTTCTCAAATAGCTGCAAAAAAGGCAGATCGGGAGCTTGGTAGTGGAGTAGTGCAAGCATATATTCACGCAGGTAATTCGGTGGCTGGGATAGTAGTGCTTGCATGTGAGACAGATTTCGTAGCAAAGAATGAAGAATTTGTGAAAATTGCCTATGAAATTGCTATGCATGTTGCGGCAACAGCACCTGAATTTTTATCTCGTGGGGAGGTTACAGAGGAGTCCACTTCTGCAGCACATGCAGTATTTACTGAGGAAGCATCTGACAAACCAGAAGAGATGAGAGAAAAGATTGTAGAAGGGAAGATAAATTCGTTTTTAAAGGAAAAAGTGTTGCTTGATCAACCATTCGTCAAGAATCCAGATATAACTGTTCAAGGTCTTATTGACGAGGCAATCCAAAAATTTGGTGAGCGTATTGAGATTTCTGAAATCTCACGCTTTACCGTATAATTAAATTGATATGGCAGCAATCATTGCCTTCGGTGTTTCTTTTGTAGCGCTAGTGCTTTTTCTTGCATTTAAACTCTTTGAAAAGTCACATAAAATTACTGCGTATGCATCACTACGCAAGAAAGGGGATGCATTAGTTGTTTCAACAGCAATGCGTCTTAATTCTCGTATAAAGAATATAGAGAAGCATTTTTCGGTTAGAAGTGTAGCAGAGTTATTTATGCATCATACGGCAACTGCTATAGCACGTACCGCGCGTAGTGTAGAAATGAGCGCTCAAAATGTTACTCGAAAAATGGCACGCAATGGAAATGGAGAAATTCCAGCTACAAAATCAAAATTTTTAGAAGAAGTTTCAACACACAAGAAAAACCTTGACACGGAACGTATCAGGCGAGAGACTAGTCTGACCCGCCTGCATGAGGATGCGAACGGGCAGGCTGAAGAAAACGAAGATCGTCAGTAACACGGTTGTGAATCCGTCAAAAATTCAAACACGAGTAAAATAGCAGGAACAGTTTAGTTGGCAAAGAGAATAATAGTCAACTCACTGTTAGTGAAATGGTTGTAATGTAGTAGAAGTTTGTAGAAGTAAGAAATTAAGACGGAGTAGGCGAAGCCTGCTCTATCGGCGCTCGGAGAAAATAAAGTGCACTGCATTTTTGTTTTGCTCCTCGTTTGATAGAGTAAGCACAGCTTGCTCCGTCTACACTCAGGAAAAATGAAAATGTAAATTTTCACTTTGTCCCACCACAAAGAGTACTTCCATTGTTTCTAAGCACATTTGGTGCTAGAAAAATTGGTCGTTCGTTTGCCGGAGTAGCTCAGTTGGTAGAGCAACTCACTTGTAATGAGTAGGTCGGGAGTTCGAGTCTTCTCTCCGGCTCAAATAAAATACTAAAGCCCACCCTTTCAGGGTGGGCTTTAGTATTTTCAGTTGGAGAGAAGACTCGAAAAGAGTCGCTGGTATACAAGACGACTGAAAGGAGTGCTTGTCAGCGACGGCGGGCCTGCGTCGCTAAGTATTTTGTAGAAATACTTAGCAAAGGCAGGCGAGTCTTCTCTCCGTTGTCTACTGTTCGTCTGTACTCGTTGCAGTACTAGTCGCCCTTTCTTCTAGTTCGGGCAGTATTTCTTGAATTTCTTCGATACTTTTGAAGCCAGAATAAAGCTCATCGTTGATAACAAGCGCAGGTAAGTCGTCAGGTACGCCCTGGAGGGATATAAGAGTCTTCACTGCCGAAAGATCTAGATTGTAATCAAATGAGTATGTGCGCAATTGTGGGTATTGTTTTGCAAGCTCAGTTAGAACGTATCCTTGGCGTGTGCAGTCAGTACACGTCCCTTCCTCGTTAGAGTAGAAGTATAAAAGAAAGATTGGCTCAACGGAACATTTGTCTGAGACTTTCTGCATAAGGAGTAAGTCTTTTATCTCAAGGAGAGAGTAGTGCTGTTTTAACCGAAGAACTTCTTCGTTGTCTGCTCCTAGTCGGGCTTCCGCAAACGAAAGTTTATTTGCGAGGGTATCGAGTTGACTCGAGAGTATTGGGTTTTCAAATATACTGGCGCAGGATTGTTCTTGTAGCAGCTCAAATTGTGTCTCTAGTGAAAGTATATCGATAGATATACCTTCTTCTATTGAACGTAATTGCTCTATTCGTTTTGCATTGAAAAAGTTGTTTGCAACTATTGCCGTTCCAAAGATAAGGGCAGTTATAACAAACGCTAATAGGTATTTTAACCAAGGTAATGTTCGCATAATATTGTGTAGCGTGAAGCCCGTTAGAGGCAGGACTTCTAACGGGATGAATATAGCACCAACACAGTGAAATCGCTAGTTTTTGGCTGAGTTCTTAGCGCCAGCGGACACCATTGTTCGCTACCACCTTGTAAAGGGCTGTTGTGAGCCATAGAGGGGTTATAAAGCCATAGAGTATCAAATATATCGGCATATCAACAGATAGGAAAGAATCTCGAGCAAGGCGTTTACCTATACCCATTAATATGAGAGTAAGTATTACAAGGGTAAGAGTGACGGTGAGAATAACACTTGTATTTATAAAGAAAATATCAAATTGAGCTGAAGGCACGGTGAGCCCGATGGTTTGAAATCGCACGACTTCACGAGCCGCAAGAACGAGTGTATTCCAAATGAGTGTTGAGAAAAGAAAAACAGCGCTAAAGAGGGAGATAATACTGATAGGCAAAACTAAAACACCGAGAGTACCGTAACGAGGATTGAAAAACATATAGTAGTAATCCATGGCGTTTTTAAGGAATCCATACGTCCACCGCACTCGTTGTTTAAATAGTTCTCTGAATGTTGCGGGGGCGGTTGTATATACGATAGCCAGTGGTTCGTTAGTTACCTTCTTATGATTTTTTTGTAGCCGCATGCACATTTCTAAATCTTCAGTACTGTGTGCGTGACGCCAAGGGCCAATCTCTTCGATGACACTTCGTCTAAAGAAGGAAAATGGACCAGGAGTTATAAATAAAGAGTCAATCGATGCGAATACGTTACGTATAAAAATAGCAAGACCGTACTCAGCTTTCTGTACAATTTGCATCAGCCCACGTGCATTATGTATTTTAATACTTGGTGTTACAGCCGAGATACTCTCATCCTTGAAGTGTTGCATAAGTTGTATTAGGGCATCACTCTCTACGAATGAATCGGCATCGAGGCATCCAACAATCTCAGCTTGTGTGTACTGTAGGGCTTTGTTCATTGCGCTGTGCTTACCACCATTTTCTTTGCTCAAGATTTGTATTTGAGGATGGTGTTTAAAGGTGGCTAAAACTTTGGATGTTGCATCGGTTGAGCCATCATTTACTGCGATTATTTCAAGTTTTTCAGACGGATAGTCGAGTGCCAAAAGGGAATTCAAAGTTCCAGCAACAGTAGTTTCTTCGTTAAAACAGGGGACTATAACGGCAACACTTGGTAGCGCAGTTAATTTTATTGGTGCAGAAGTAGCCTTTCGAGCATCTGTGTGCTCGAAGAATGTTATAAGCAAAAACACCTCGAAGTATAGCGAGATGAAAAGCATGATATACATCACAATTTGTGCTATGTCCATAGGCGCAATCCTAACACGGAATGTGTGAAATAACAGCTTGAAATGGGGACTTTTTCATATACACTAGACTGAACATGTCGATAAATAAGCAAACTACACATATACATCCACTTACGAGTGCTATTCGAGAGATAGTCGCTATTTTTTCTGAACCTGAAATGGGTTTCGAAGTTGCACAGGGTCCTGAACTGGAAACTGAACATTACAATTTTGATGCACTTAATGTTGCAAAAGATCATCCTGCTCGTGATATGCAGGATACTTTTTGGGTAGATAAAGATCATGTATTACGCACACACGACACAGCGGTGACTGCACACAAACTAGAAGAGAATGAAGGTGAAATGCGGTTTCTCTCGTGTGGGAAAGCGTATCGTAATGAAGCAACTGATATGACTCATGAGGCACAGTTCTATCAAGTAGATGCTTTCGCGATTGGTAAAGATGTAACCTTGGCACATCTCAAAGGAACACTCGAAACATTTTTTGGAAAGTTTCTTGGCGGAGCAGTAGAAATTCGTTTTCGTCCTGGGTTTTTCCCCTTTGTTGAGCCTGGAGTCGAAGTGGATATGAAATTAATTGGAGATAATGTTCCTGAAAGACTTCAGGGAAAATGGATTGAAATTCTTGGAGCAGGAATGTTGCATCCAAATGTACTGCGCGCCGGCGGTATTGATCCAGAAGAATACCAAGGCTGGGCGTTCGGAGGAGGAATTGAGCGACTCGCCATGCTTAAGTGGGGAATTGATGACGTCCGTATTTTTCATTCAGGAGATTTACGCTTTATTCAGCAGTTTATTGTAAGTGATTAAATATGAAAGTAAGTTACAAATGGATACAATCATTTTTCGATACAGACGCACTTCCTTCGGTTGAGGAAGTTGAGCAAAAGCTTATGTTCCACGCGTACGAAATTGAAGGTGTAGAAGAAGTTCATGGTGATTTTGTTATTGACATTGATGTACTTCCAAATCGTGCTGCGGATTCTTTGTCGCATCGAGGTATCGCTCGCGAAATTTCAACACTATTTGAAATACCTATGCGACGCGATCCTCTACGTGACGAAATAGAAATATTACTAGAGGCAGATTCTATGGAGGTAACATTAAGCGGGAAAGATTCTTGTTCGTACTATGTTGCAGCACATATTAAAGGTGTGGAAGTTAAAGAGTCTCCCGACTGGCTTAAGAAAGCTCTAGAGACAATAGGACAAAAATCTATAAATAATGTGGTTGATGCAACAAATTATGTACTCTTTGAACTAGGGCGACCAACTCACATATTTGATGCAAGGAAATTTGAAGGAGATGTGCCTGGTGTAGGTACACGTCTTGCAAAAAAAGGAGAGAAAATAATTTTACTCGGTGGAGACGAGGTAGAGCTAACTGATTCGATGACACTTATTATTGATACGAATTCTGACGAGCCACTGGCAGTCGGTGGAATTAAAGGAGGTGTATCCGCCGAAGTTGATGAAAATACAACAGATGTGATTATTGAGGTGGCTAATTTCCACCCAACACAAACGCGTCTTACCTCGCAGGCTCTTAAGTTGCGAACTGATGCCTCAACGAGATTTGAAAATAATATGGCGGATGAATTAGCGGACTACGGTGCTGTAGCTGTAGTAGGGCTTATTCTTAAAGTGGCAGGTGGCACTCTTTCTGGGTACAGAAGTTCTGGAAAAATTAATAAGGGAAATACCGAGATTACTGTTACTTCGAAGCGTGTATCAAAATTACTGGGTGCAGAAATTAGTGAAAGTGAAATTGAAAATATTCTTACTCGTTTACAGTTTAAATATTTTCTCGATAAAGGTGAATTTAAAGTAACTGCTCCATTTGAGCGACGAGACATAAAACTTCCCGAAGATGTAATCGAAGAGATTGGGCGAGTGTACGGGTATGAAAATATTGAAAGCCAACAACTTG
>JAESTJ010000025.1 GCA_016763615.1 Minisyncoccota bacterium
CCAATAAATCGAACTCCACAAGTGGTCTCCACAAGAAGTATCTTTGTAAACTTTGACGTTATTCTAAATAATAATCCACTTACTCCAACCTGCACGAATGGTTCTGCGTACGGAGGGGGATTTTACGAGGCATGCACTACAGCTAACGATACTCTTTCAGTATTTGAGCCTTCGGGAGGTTTCTATAACGTAGGTTCTGATATTCGCGTTCGGTGGTCAACAAATGTACAAAATGCCAATGCAGGCATGTATCTTCTTTTGGAAGATGCTGTAACAGGAAGACGCTTCAAGTCTATGAAAGTAGACCGCGGGGCTGGACAAGCAACAATAACCACGGGGGTCTGTAATTTCTTCTTCTCTGATGGACTTGATGCAGGATGTACAAGTTTACAAAACAATATATATAATGACGGACTTCGGTATCGTATTAAAGCAGTGATTTACACACCCTCGAATGCATGTTTCGGATTCTGCGCTCCAGGAAGCGCTACGGTAACGGAAACTCTTATAGAGTCGTTCTCATCAACATTCACTATTAGCTAATACATTGTAGGTAGTATCCACGAGAGACCTTTGTTCATAGGGGCATAGGAGTATATTATATAGAAGATGAAAGTATCTACTGCGTTTTTTTCATTCACGATAGTATCGCTAATATTAGTGAGTACTCCTTTTGTGGTGAACGCACAGAGTGCAGATCAATTACGCTCTCAAATTGCCGAGGTACTTGCTCAGATTTATGCACTTCGAGCACAACTTCAGCCTGGGACGGTGACTCCGATTACTTCCACAGTTCCAGTAACTCCATTACAGGGAGGTGTACCCATTACGCCGAGTGTTAATTCCGGAAACGGACTTGCTACATTCCAGTATAGTCGTTGTCCTGACTTACAATTCAATCTCGAACGAGGAAACCGTGATAGAGACGTAGCCGTTGAGGTGACTATGGCGCAGCGCTTTTTTGCACAAGATTCTCGTTTGTACCCAGAAGCTCAGATTACAGGATTCTTTGGACCTGCCACCGAGCGTGCGGTACAGCGTTTTCAGGAGCGTCATGGAATTGTTGCCAAGGGTGACTACCAATCGACAGGATACGGCCGAATAGGTCCACGAACACGATGGGCGATAAAAAATTCATGCGGTGCCGCAGGTACGCACTCTTTTGGGGTGTCTCCTGTTGCCGGCGCAGCACCATTGCGGGTGAGTGCCACTTTTGAGTTTAAGGGCTCTTCATGTACTTCATACCAATTAGATTGGGGGGATGGTAGTACTCCTGTGTCGCAACAAGCTCCAAACGCAGCGAATTGTTCAAACGACTCTGTACGCAAGCAAGCGACCCACACCTATGCAAACGGAGGAGCGTATGTGGTGACTCTTCGTATCGGGCAAGGTTCAGTATATGCAATTCCGATAGTTGGGCGCGCGAATGTCGTGGTCCAAGGGTTTGGTGGCTCTGGCTCTCAAGCATCTCTGTTTGTTTCCACTATTCAAGGACGTGCGCCGCTTACTGTGCAGGCTACACTACGATCAGACACACCTTCTTCATGTACATCATACGAGGTTGATTGGGGAGACAACTCCCGGTTTATTCAGCAAGATGCACGTAATGCAGCGTGTACCTCGCTAGATACATTTACACAGCGATTTACACACGTGTATCAAAATCAAGGGATATATACTTTGCGTGCTCGTGCGGGTAGAGGAGCTGTTACCAGTCTACCAGTCATTAATCAGCGTATCTCCGTAAATTCGGGGGACACTGGCGGCGGTGTAGTTAGCGGGTGTTTTGTAGAACCTAATAACGGCAGGGCACCATTAGCAACTCAAGCTCGTATATTATTTGGTGGAACTTTGTGTGATGGTGCTCTTACGTACAGTGTTGATTGGGGAGATGGGAGCAGCACTCCTACTCGAAGTTGCTCGGATCAAAATTCGCACTACGAGCAATTTACACATATCTACAATAATACTGGGACCTATACTGCTCGATTGAGTCAGTCACATCCAAGTGCCCGATTCGCTGAGCAAACATGTACAGTCAATGTATCTAATTCTGGTTCAGGTACTATTAATTCAGGAGGAAGTGGTATCATTTTTACTAATAGTGACTCACTAAGTTACCGTGTGGTGAATTCAAATTTACGAACCGTAGAATTTACAGCACTTATCAACGCAGCACGAGAATGCAATGGCGGCGTATATACAATATATTTTGGAGATTCAACCGATTCACTACAACCGTATCCTGCTGACGCTTGTCAACTTTTCACACGCAATGTGAGCCATACATATTCAGCGAATGGTACTTACAATGCTCTTTTATTAAAGAATGGAATTATTATTGATCAAGTAACGGTAAGTGTGCACAGTTCGAGTGGGGCAGTACAGAAAAACCTTGCAACAGTAATTTCTGTAGTTGAGAAATTTATTCAGGCAATATTTAAATAGAGTAAGTAACCAAACATTTTTTCATGACTAAACTACATATTACAGTCATAACATTATTGATAGTGGGAGCAGTAGCGGCTCCGAGTGTTTCGCGTGCACTCACTAATGACCAGTTACTACAACAAATCGCCCGGCTACTATCAACTGTGCAACTCTTACAGGCACAATTGATAGCAGTGGAAGGTGGGCAAACTGTAGGTCCTGTTGTAGGAGTGCCTGTTACTCCTCAGGGTATTACGGCCGCGGGAAGTGGAACGTGCGTAAATATTACGCGAACCTTAAAACGTGGAAGTGAAAATGCAGATGTAGAAGAACTACAGCGGTTTCTTACCAAAACAGGGGACTACACATATGGAGAGACAACGGGGTATTACGGGTCAGTGACTGAAGCTGCAGTTAAAAGCTGGCAAGCAAAGACAGGCTTAGTGTCTAGTGGAACCGCAGCGACGACAGGCTATGGTGTTGTTGGTCCTAAGACGCGAAATGCGATGCGTGCACAGTGTGGTGGAGCAGCAGGCAATATTGCAGTGGAGCGTGACTTAGTAATAACTCCAAAAATTGGACAGTTACCATTACAAGTGACTGCTACCTTTTCTCTGAACAGCTCTTCGTGTTCATCATTTTCTCTCGATTGGGGGGATGGAACCAAGCCACTTTCATTTGATGCAGGAAATACGACTACATGTACAAAAGATATAGCGCACAAACGTGCAACACATACATATAACGTACCAGGTACACACCGTGTTACGTTTCGTGCAGGACGTGGCCCTCTCTCATTAGCGGGAGTGGTAACACAAATGAACGTCTCAGTTGGAGACACAGCACCTGTAGGTTTTTCTTTGAGTCCGACGTCAGGTTCAGCGCCACTTGCTACAAGTATTACATTTCCCGTTGTCGGTTCAACGTGCACTTCATATGAAGCTGATTGGGGTGATGGTACAGTTGACCGACACGAGGCATCTGGTTTTAATACGTGTTCACAAGATTCAGGAACACAGTCGTTAACACACACCTATGCCACTGCGGGTTCATACACAGTTAAATTTAAAACAGGGAGAGCCCCAACTGCGCAACTTGAAATAAACGAACAGTGGGCGGTTTTAGTGCGCAACGATATCGCTGCAGCAGCATCAGTGCAAATTTCTCCTACTGCAGGAACTACACCGTTAACGGTTAAAGTCGAGATGTTTGGTTTCGGAGAAACATGCACGTCGTATTCTCTCGATTGGGGTGATTCATCGTCAATCCAGGTATTTGATGCCCCCGCAGTTGATTGTAATGGACAACAATTCCAGAAAACATTCACGCACACCTACATTGCGGCTGGAAACTATTCTATTAAAACAAAACTTGGTAGTCAGACGAAACTGCGCGATTTACCTGAGAATTCGCAAACAATTTTAGTTGGATTTTCCGG
>JAESTJ010000026.1 GCA_016763615.1 Minisyncoccota bacterium
ACTAACATAAATTATTATGACTAGAAAACTAACGCAAAAGCATATGTACTTCTTGTCGGCTGCATTTTTCTCAGCCGCACTCGTTCTTGGAGAAATACTCACTTTTTTCTTTCCATGGGACGTCGAAGCTCTCACACCACCTGTAATTATAAATGCATCGGTAGACTACCTCGTTGGTACCATGTTTTGGATACTACCAATTGCTGGATTAATTTTATTTATCCTCGCGTTTCTCCACAAAGACTCGTCATAATTGATATATAAGTATATTTTTCAAAAATTTTAGGTACTATGGTGCTTAATGAAAATATTAGCGATTGAGACTTCTTTCGATGAAGCTGGGCTAGCTATTATCGAGTACGAACAAAAAGGAACCACCACCTCAATAGAGGTGCTTTCTGATACGTTATTTTCACAAGCTGAAGCCCATGAAGAGTATGGGGGGGTGTATCCCACTCTTGCTAAACAAATCCATGCAAAAAATCTTGTCCCACTTCTTACCCAAACTCTCGAGGAAGCTAATCTACACATAACGACTGAAACTACTGAAGTTACTAGTGACTCTCTGCTAAAAATACAAACCGTATTGGAACGTGAACCAGAAATGTTTGCCGAACTTAGTGGACTCCTTGTACACATACGTAAACCTGACATAGATGCAATTGCCATTACTCATGGACCTGGTCTTGAACCAGCACTATGGGTAGGGATTAGTTTTGCAAAAGCACTCTCTATTGCTTGGGACATTCCCCTTACTCCTGTTAACCACATGGAGGGCCATGTTGCTGCGGCGCTAGCAATAAGTAACACCAATAAAGAATTCGTAATCCAAGAACCTCAACTTCCCGCGCTTGCCCTTCTTATTTCTGGTGCCCACACTGAGTTAATCCTCATTAAAAAATGGTTAGACTATGAGAAAATTGGCTCAACTCGCGATGATGCCATCGGGGAAGCATACGATAAAGCCGCTCGTTTGCTTGGATTCCCCTACCCAGGTGGACCAAAAATTTCAAAACTTGCCCAAGAAGCACGCGGTGAGAATCTGTTACAACCCTACTCTCTTCCACGACCAATGCTTACTACCAATGATTTTGATTTTTCGTTTTCAGGTTTGAAAACTGCAGTTCGCAACATAGTGCAAAGTATAGAGGCACCTACCGACGAACAAAAAAAACAAATCGCCCGCGAGTTTGATGATGCCGCCACAGAAGTTCTCGTTGCGAAAACAAAGAGCGCTATCGAGGAACATGCCGTGCAGACTCTCATTGTGAGCGGAGGTGTTGCAGCGAGTAAATATATTCGTGAGAATCTAGAAAACCTAACCAAGGAGTACGCTGATATGCGTTTCTACGTGCCAACGCTCGATCTCGCAACTGATAACGGACGCATGATTGCTTTCGCGGCGGCTATTCACGACTCTCCTGCAACTCCAGCTGAAGAAATCCTAGCCAACGGCAATCTTTCAATAGAGAGCGAGTCCCCCAGATAACAGATTCCAAAATATTCTATACTTAATTCTTTGCAAGATAACTCTTGATGATTTGTAAGGTCTCTTCTGCATTTTTATCATGCACTTTATGCGCGGGAATATTTAAATGCGAAAGTTTGCGATATTGTTTCAAACGAAATTCAAGCAAAGTAGGATAGCATCGTCGCAGTGCCTCTTCTGAGGTTTCATTTGGCTCCCTATTTAAGTGACCACACCATGCGACTGGCTTTGGCATTTCGAAGTATTTTTCAACTAGCTTTTCTAACGAATCGTCTCCTGCATCAAGATGCACCACAAGACAGTTCTCTCTGAGTATTTTGAGAGTATTTTCTTTTAAATGAACATCGCTGCCTGTCGTATCGAACACAAGATTTTTCCCGTCTGTTTGCATCGAGGCATTCTTAGTAAGAGAGTTTTCGATTTCCAAATATCGTTCTTCCCGTTCCCCGTACGTTTTCTCAGTTGGTTGCCCAAGCCAATTTGAAATATCCTCCATTGAGGCGAAGTTGAGCTCCTTCTGGATACCTTCATCAACGTTAAACCAGAGAAAAGAAAGTTCACCGTGTAAAACACGTGAACGGTAGCTTTTTCCTACATTCGACATACCTACGAATGCCAGACGAAATGTTCCATTACTGACATGTGCATCAAGTTCCTCTGGTGTAAGCTGTTCTAGTTCCATATAATTCGCTATTGTAACATACTCAGAAACAGCTCTACATATGGCGATTTCAGAAAACCAGTGTTATTATTCAAAAATATGCAAAACGAAAATATCCCAGATAAATTTCTCAAGCCATATAACCCCCAGCAATCTGAAACAGGCATTTATGCCATGTGGGAAAAATCTGGGTATTTTAATCCTGATATATGCATAGAAAAGGGTATAACTGATAAAGACGCGGAACATTTCTCAATTGTTTTGCCCCCTCCAAACGTAACGGGAACGCTCCATCTTGGTCACGCCCTTGAAAACTCACTACAAGATACTTTTGTTCGTTTCAACCGAATGCTCGGTAAACGTACTCTTTGGGTTCCTGGAACCGATCATGCAGCCATCGCGACACAGTCAAAAGTTGAAAAAGAACTCATTAAAAAGGAAAAAAAGAATAGGCATGTTTTAGGTCGTGAAGAATTTCTAAAACGTGTAGAAAAATTTGCCCAAGAGTCACACGACACTATTGTTAATCAAGTACGTAAACTTGGAGCATCTTTGGACTGGTCGCGTGAAGCATTTACTCTCGATAAAACTCGTGAGCATGCAGTTCGTACTGTATTTAAAAACATGTACGACAAGGGGCTTATTTACCGTGGAGAACGCGCCGTAAACTGGGATCCCAAAGGACAAACAGTGATATCAGATGACGAAATAGTCCATGAAGAACGAACTGAAAAATTTTACTATTTTAAATACGGGCCATTTATTATTGGTACTGCACGCCCAGAAACAAAATTTGGTGATAAATATGTAGTGATGCATCCAGATGACAAACGATACAAAAAATATGAACATGGACAAAAAGTAGAATTAGAATGGATAAATGGTCCTATGACGGCGACCGTTATTAAAGACAAAGCAAGCGACCCCGAAATGGGCTCTGGAGTTATGACAATTACTCCATGGCACTCTATTGTTGACTTTGAAATTGCCGAGCGTCATGACCTAGACAAAGAACAAATTATCGACCAATACGGAAAACTCTTACCTATTGCAGGTGAATTTGAAGGTATGAAAATTACCGAGGCACGAGAAAAAATTGTAGAGAAACTTGAAGCCAAGGGGCTCGTAGAAAAAATAGAAGAAAATTACGTGCATAACGTTCCAACTGCGGAGCGCAGCGGAGGTTTAATCGAACCGCAAATTATGCGCCAGTGGTTTATAGATGTAAACAAAGAATTTACAATTCCCCATTCTGAAATAAAAGGAATTGAATCTGGATCTGAAACTACTCTTAAAGAAATAATGCACGAAACAGTTTCAAGTGGCCAAATTGAAATTCTCCCAGAACGCTTCGAAAAAGTCTACCACCACTGGATAAACAATCTGCGCGACTGGAATATTTCTCGACAAATTTGGTACGGACACCGTATTCCAGTGTGGTATAAGAAACAAACGGGCGAAATTACTAACCCAGGCAAAAGTGATGAAGTGTATGTTGGTGTCACAGCTCCTGAAGGGGATGATTGGGTGCAAGACGAAGACACGCTCGACACATGGTTCTCCTCTGGACTATGGACATTCTCTACCCTTGGATGGCCGGAGGATACTGAAGATATGAGAAACTACCACCCCACATCACTTATGGCTCCCGGATACGAAATATTATTCTTCTGGGTAGCTCGTATGGTACTTATGACTGGATTTAGTATCGGGACCATTCCGTTTAAAACAGTGTACCTTCACGGAATGTTGCGAGCTAAAGATGGCCGCAAATTTAGTAAGTCACTAAATAACGGAATCGACCCAATCGACATGATTGATAAGTATGGAACTGATGCACTGCGTTTCTCGTTAATTGTGGGTGTTACTCCTGGAAACGATATGAAGTTTGATGAAATGCAGGTGAATGCCTACAAAAAATTCGCGAATAAGTTATGGAACATCACCCGTTTTATTCTCACTGAAACACATGGCAAGGTAGAAGAGAAACCCGAGCTTACCGATGCAGATGAAGACATCTTGTCTGAACTTAATGATGTCTCAACCTTTATCACAGAGCACTTAGAAAAACACCGAATAGACCTCGCCGCTGATAAAATTTATCATTACCTTTGGCATGAAATTGCAGACAAGATACTCGAGGAAAGTAAACCAGTCTTACAAGGAAGCGACGTTACTGCTAAGCGTTCACGTCAGTGGGTATTGTACGAAGTACTCACCACTTCTTTAAAGCTTCTTCACCCATTCATGCCGTTCGTCACAGAAGACATATGGCAATCGTTGCCATATAAAGAAAATGATATGCTCATGGTAGCAAAATGGCCTAACTAGACTAGGAAGATTTACTCGCTTGCCTAAATTCCAGTGTTTTGTGGTCTTTCTCAATGTCTAAACGAATATCTTCCCAGGAAGATACAATCTTTTTCACCGTGTGTGTTTCAGGTACATCAAGACGAGGACGAGTTGGATCATACTCGCAGGCCTTATTATTTTTGTCGGTAACTAAGAGCCACGCGTGATCTACGCTCTCGGCAGACTCTCCGTGCACCAATTGGACCTCGAAACCTAACTCTCTCAATACAAACGTACAAATATTTACCATCGCTCCACAGCTTACAAAACCTTTTAATAGAGCTTCGCCGGCAAGAGTAAACCGAGATGCAATAATACTGTGTGGTTGAATTTTCTTCTCTTTGGGCAAAGCCTCATAAAAGCCAAGTACAAAACTTCTTGTCGCAATAAGAATATTCTCTGGATTTTTGTACCGAACTAGCTGTTTTGAAAAAGCTTTGAGAATCTGTTCTCCTTGAAAATTCTTGTCCATGCACTTCAGTATAGCTTAAGAATCCATATTCAAAAAAACTGACATGCTCATGGTAGCAAAATGGCCAAATTCATAAGCGCTCGCTAGTGGTACAATTAACGGATGGATTTTTCGGTAGTCGTTTACGCCGCTTTAGGAGGTATCGTGCCACCTATTATATGGGTATGGTTCTGGATTAAGGAAGACGCTAAGCATCCTGAACCAAAACAGCTTATTGTTGCAGCTTTTTTGATAGGAATGGTGTCGGTGGCGGCGGTAATTCCTTTCGAACATCTGGCTTCTGTATTTCTCTCTGGAACTGCTATGGTAATTGCCTGGGCTGCAATAGAAGAGGTAATGAAATTTGCGCTTGCGTACTTTACCGTTCTCTCGCACAAAGCAGACGACGAACCGATAGACCCACTAATATATATGATTACTGTCGCCCTTGGCTTTGCGGCTGCTGAAAACGCACTGTTCCTCGTTAGTCCTATGGCAAATATCGACTTTATAGAAACTGTGATTACTGGAAATTTCCGCTTCCAAGGAGCAACGCTTCTGCATGTATTAGCATCATCTTCTGTCGGCCTTATGATGGGGCTCTCTTTTTACAAACGTAAAATGGTTAAATTCTGGTATATTATACTTGGTCTTGTCCTTGCTATTATTTTGCACGCAGCATTTAATTTCTTTATACTTAAGAGTAGCGGCGGCGGAATGCTACGTGTTTTTGCCTTCGTATGGGTAGGCTTAATTTTACTCTTGATTGCATTCGAACGGGTTAAGAAAATAAGGCACCAAGCGTAGCTGAGTAACTATATTTTCTTAACCGAGTACTCCTCGATGTAATATATTTTAAACTCACTAATATTCATTAAAAATATCTAACATGCGAAAACCATCATTTTTTGAAAAGCTCACCGGTTCAATTTCACCGGATGATTACGACGACCTATTTGAAGGTGGTCCTAATGAACAAACGCCCGCCCAACCTTCTGCCTTGCATGTTGACGAATCGGAAGTACCCGAACAACAAAGTGTCAATGAACACCCAGCTCAATGGGAGCAAGAAAATGAAGAAGAAGTCCAAGAAGGTGAACTCTCTGTTGATATATATCAAACTGCAGACAGTATTGTAGTGAAGGCTCTTGTAGCTGGTGTAAACCCAAACACAATTGACATCTCTCTCACGCGCGACATGGTAACCATTCGTGGTAGTCGCGAAGAACATAAGGAAGTGGAGCAAGAGAATTATTTTTATAAAGAACTTTATTGGGGTTCATTTGCACGAACAATTCTCCTGCCTGAAGAAGTTGATGTAGATGAGGCTGACGCCAGTACTAACCACGGCATTCTCGTTATACGTCTTCCAAAAATAAATAAGGACAGAAAGACTAAACTGAAAGTTAAATCCCGCTAATTAAAAACACCGCGACTTTCGTCGCGGGGTTTTTAATTATTTGTCTCTACGTTCGTTCTATTTCTTCCTTCTCGTTTTGAATTGCGTCATTCCACGCATCCATGTTACCCGTAATAATAGCTTCTTTCTTTTGTAAGTAGTTTTTATAGAGTTTTCCTACCCACGCAGCATCAACTTCTAAAAGTTTAAGTACGGGGCGCAGCGCCTCTTCCTTAGTTTGGGCAAACAATTCCGTAAAATCCCGTTTTTCTTCATGAGAAAGCTGTGATTTCTCTATAATCTCATGAATTTTCTGAAAAGTGTTCCTGTCCATATAACAACAGTGTTTCACAGCCCTATTGCCTTTGCAACCCACCTAATGTGCGTTGCACGTAAAAAGCGACCCTTGAGGTCACCTTTTACTTGTACTCGAAAAAGAAAATTTTTGCTGTATAACATCCAGCAATTTTCCCTATTGAAACGGGAAAAATTGGGACAGAAATTCAGCATAGTCGCTTACGCTCGTTGCTTCATTCCACAACCATTGATGTGATAGCACGGAAAGCTTCGGCGACATCGCCAGAATTCTCTCCTAGGGCTATATTTTCCATTTCTCGAGCCTTGCTTCCATCTAATGACATACTGTTTAAATTTGAAAAAATAAAGGATTTCATACGCACTCCTAATTGTTAGCTAACAATTCCTCACGTGTATCAAGCGCGAAGAGAACGTGTCACCCTGCAATAGATTATAGCATAGTGGGAGTGGAGACTAATCCACAAAAGTGAATTATACGCTTAGTGATTCAATTCTTCCTTTATAGTACGAATCATGCTCTTAAAATAAAAATCGATTGCATCTTCGACACCATTTTGAATTCTTTTCTCAAATTTGTTAAATGGATTCATGTCAATGATACTTTCGTTTTCTAAAATGATGCGTACCACCCAGCGATTCTGGGCTTCCGAAAAAATCCATCTTCCATCAAACACAATCCTTAGAGCTTCTGCTATTGCTGATGCCATAGGAAGCGCAGTATTGGAGTTAATCAAATCGCGACTACTTCCCGACTTCTCAATATTGCTAATTAAAATTTCTATTGCATCGTCACAGTGATCAAGAAAAACTATCGCCTCGTCGCGGGTCTTAAATAATTCTAGCCCAAAAGGCTCTAAATATTTTTTGGCTTGTGCCTGAAAAAATAAATGGTTTCTATTTCGATTTCGAGTTTCATCCATACACGTATTGTGCTTGGGGGCGGACTCGAACCGCCGACCCCTCGCTCTTCAAGCGAATGCTCTAACCAACTGAGCTACCCAAGCAGTGCGGAATATCGTATCACATTATACCGATTCTTTCACTCCTTCTATCCATCCCATAACCTTGTTAAATTTATTAGTGTCATTAACTTGAATTGATAAAGTTCCGTTGGGTAGTCTGTTATACGCTAATCTTCTCTTACTTGCATTACTTACACCATAGGAAGGTCTACCAAAGTTACATTCATTCAATCCAGTTACCTCCATCCAGAACCTTCTTGTTTCATTTTCATTCATGTGCGGATACATATGAACGCGTGCTTTTATCTCTCTTTTTCTTACCTTAAGTATATCGATCAGAAAATTTATATATACTCTTACCATATCTGCATCCGAGTTTGCAAATGAACTGGATGAGACGTAGTTTCCTTTCCATTTCTAATTATTACTCTCTTATACCCTTCGCCCCAATACAACGCAACACCAACTAGTAAAAGTTCTCTGTTACTTAACTTCTTAATATTCTTTTTTGCTACTCCTCGGATTGTCCGAGCACGTTTGCGTGCCAAATGCGTTTGCATTTTATTGCGTTTAATAAGATGCTTTGACCCTTCTTTTATTCGTCCGTCTAAACGTGCTCTCGCTTTTTTAGTAAGTACCAAGTCTTTAAACCACCAGAAAGAGTAGATTTGGGGATACCAAGTGTGCTATTTATCTCATTATAGCTTTGCCCCTTTATACGAAGTTTTAGTGCTCTCTTTTTCTTTTCCGTACTAGCTATCATCCATTAATTATAGCACGACGCCAGTACGATTCTAAAACTTATTCACCAATATTTACAGCAGGAATGTTGTTGAGTAGGCTTTTAAATTTGTCCACAGGAATTAGATTAGTCACATCTTGCACCTGACTACCTACATTTTGTAACTGTGCACCAGTTTGCTGTATTTGTGAATATGTATCAAGCAGGCTTGCCAAAATGGGTTGGAAGATAGTGAAGAATAAATATACAGGAATTCCGAGTACAACAGCATAAAATAGGATTTTAAAAATTGACCCCCAAAACGCTGCTCGCTTCATACTACGCAGCATTTTATTATTCTGTTGAACCATTTGGTACAGAGCGTCTATTTTTTTATCTCGTTCGGGCATGGCACTAGTATATCAAAAGCTAACCTTTTTGTGCCCTCGCCTGGAATCGAACCGAGATCTAGTCCTTAGGAGGGACTTGTTTTATCCGTTAAACTACGAGGGCTTGAAAACACCTTATCATAAAAGCCACCTTTGCAGGCGGCTTTTAAAAATTCTTCGTATCCTACTTAGAGACCTAATTGTGTGCGTAACTTTCCTTCATCAAAACCAATAGTCATCTCATCACCAATAAAAATAACTGGTACACCCATCTGGCCACTGCGAGTAACCATCTCCTGTGCTTTTTCTTGGTCGGCTGCTACATCGTGCTCAATGTATTCCACATTATTTTCCTTAAAAAATTCTTTAGCCTGCTGACAAAAGTGACATGTCGGTGTGCTATAAATTACTACTTCCTTTTTATTACTACCTTCCATAGATTTTATTTTATCTTGCTAACTGAACTAGTATACCCAGCACTAACTTTATTGTCGACCAAAGTTAGTGCTGGGTATATCATTCCAAATTATTGAAGTCAGTGACTATGCATTTTTGACAAACTGTGTTTCTTTTGATATAAAAATGATAGTCTAATAGCTCAAAAAACTGAAGGGGAATCTTCTGATGCGCCTACCAACAGAAACAGAATTAATCGTTATAAGATTACTACTTAATGGCCTCGAGACTTACGCTTATGATTTAGTAAAGTTAGCCGACGGGCAACTTGCAAAAAATGGTATCTACGTCATTCTCCTTAGAATGACAGCAAGGAAACTAATCTCCGACCGGATGGAACAAAAAGTCAGACGACCTGGTCCTCGACGACGTCTTTATAAGCTCACCGATTTCGGGAGACAAGTCTATAAGGCGCATGAAGCTGCCTACAAAATTCTCAAGGACGCTAAAGTTAAAGAATGACAACTATGCACATTTTCAGAAACACAGGTATTCGTAACACCTGTGTTTCTTATTATCTAAATCCTAAGAATTTTACTACCCTTTCCCAAATCGTGGGTTTTTTAAATTCAATCACTTTCTCGGGTTCTGGAGTATCAATAAGAACAATCAGCTGCTCACTTTCTTTGCCAACATCAAATTTGTGACGAATTTCTTCCTCTAAACCACGTTCAGTACCTAGTCGGGCCAACTCTTCCTGAAGAGCCACTTCCCGCTCATGTAATGTAGCAAGCTCTTGTTCCGCTCTGTCACGATTCCCCTTTGCAAAATCCGCTTTTTGATACACTCCCCATGTACCCCTTGCAAAAAGCACAAAAATTACAAAAAGTACTAGCAGGCCGACTTTACCAAAAACTATCTTCCTAAAGAGCAATTTGTCGCTTATGCGTAGCATATGTTAGTATTGTACCACTATGAGTTTTTTGTTTGAGGAGAAAACAAGTAAAATTATGAAATGGGTAGGCGGTTTCTTTGCCGTTATCATCATAATTAGTATGTTGCTACTCTACGCCCCTGGACTTCTTTCAGGCTCAGGTGGAGCTCTTCCTTCGCACTCAGCTCCAGTTTCTTAGGTTAGTGGTAACTAGAACCTGCATTTTCGGATACAGTTCTAGGAGCACGAGAAAAATATTTCGAAGACCTATCGAACATAGGTTTAGAAATGTTTTTTAAAGTGCAACAACGAAATGTACCGAAAATGCAGGTTCTACTCGGCGCGCATTACTTTCATAAAAACCTCATGAGGAATATGCACCCGTGCTCGAGCAAGTGCTTTCTTTTTCCCTTTCTTTTGTTTATCGAGTAGTTTATTTTTGCGCGTGACATCTCCTCCATAGAGTTTCGCAGTGACATCTTTACGCATGGCGGAAATTTTTTCTCCAGCAATGATGCGTCCTTGGCTCTTTGCTTGAATCTTAAGCACAAACTGCTGTTTTGGTAATAACTCTTTAAGTTTACCGACCATCTCGCGGCCCTCTTCTTCAACACGACGTTTCGAAATAATGCGACTAAATGCTGGAGCAAATTCCTCGGCAATTAAAATATCCAACCGTGTTACCTCTGCGTCTCGACGTCCAATTTGCTCATAGGAAAGTGATGCAAATCCAGATGAGACATTTTTTAGTTTATCAAAAAAGTTGCGCATCATTTCTCGTAATGGCATTTCTGCTAGAAGTTTTGTGCGTCCATCGGGCATAGTTTCAGTTCCTGTAACACTCGATTCATGTTCGTGTAGGAGTTGCATAATCGCTCCCAAGTATTCCGCTGGGGTTAAAATGCTAACTTCTGCCCATTCTTCACGAATGCGCTGTGCCTCTCCATCGTTAGGGAAACGCACTGGCGTATATACCAAATCGATGTCACCATTTTTTCGGGTTATTTCATATACAGTAGTAGGTAACGTAACTATAAGCTCAAGATTAAACTCGCGACGCAGTCGTTCAGTGATGATTTCCATATGAAGCATTCCTAAGAATCCACAGCGAAATCCCCGCCCCATAATGCCTGATGATTCTTCTTCATAAGAAAGAGATGAATCCATAAGTTGCAGTCGCTCGAGCGATTGTCGCAATAGTGCCAAGTCATCTTGGCTTTCTGGATAGACACTCGCCCAAATAACTGGCGCAGGAGAAAGATACCCCTCTAGAGCCTCTGTACGCGCTCGTGCATCCAGTACAGTGTCTCCAACGCTCACAATACCTGGCTTCTTTATTCCTGTAACTATGTACCCTATTTCACCAGCTACCAGAGTGTCTCGCGATTCCTCTGCTGGAGTAAACACCCCCATCTCGAGTGCTGCAAACTGTTCGTTTGCAGCCGCAAATTTAAGTTTTTGACCTTTCCTGAGTGTCCCGTCAGTAATGCGAACAAACAGAATTATGCCGCGATGGTCAGAATATTGGAAATCAAAAATAAGGGCTCGGGCATCTTCTGTTTGCGAAATTGGTGCTGGAACAAGCTCTACTACCGAATTAGAAGTTCTGACACTCCTTCACCTGTTTTCCCAGAAGTTGCCATAATTTCACTTTCATCAATTTCAAGCAGAAGGGCTAGCTCAGCTCGAATATCATTCGTCCGTGCTAGAGGTGAATCTATTTTGGAAAGTACTGGAATAATAGTAAGTCCTTGCTCGCGTGCCATTTGTAATACCGATAGTGTTTGAGCTTGAATTCCCTGTGTTGCG
>JAESTJ010000027.1 GCA_016763615.1 Minisyncoccota bacterium
TGTTTTTAAACGCTCCATATTCTTACGGTGTGAAATACCCTGCAAAGTTCTAGACATCTTTAAAATTTCAGGAGCAAGCTGTAAAAGTCGAAATCTAATGTACTGATCTTTATTGGAACGTGCCTGACGTACATCCTTAAATTTAATGTGTTCCAATCCACGTGCATTGAATGTAATTTTTTCGCCTTTGAAATATGGGCAAGGAACCGAATTTATTGATTTGTAATATTTCTCTGCTTGTTCACGAGCACGCTCAACTTTCTCTTCGCTTATATCAATCATACAAAAACATCATCTCACACCCTTCTCTTATTGTCATATGGGGAGTTCCTGTGTGAAGACACATACTTGTACCCCTATGGTGATTTTTGCTGTCGGACTAGGACTCGAACCTAGATTAACTGGACCAAAACCAGCCGTCCTACCATTAGACGATCCGACAATATATATGGTATTTCTTAACTTTTCGACTCACTATCCAGTTAATAACTGGACACTATGATTCAAATTGCCAGCCGTCCCTATCATAAACGACGTGGCAATATAAAAACGCCCAATGAACGCTTTTATGCCACGTATCCTAGCAGATACTGCTAGAACTAACAATTTCTAGTCAGCCTTGTAACTCTTCCCTGAATTCAATTCACCTAAATGTGCGTGATCGTTCCAGGCTGATAGTATCCACTTCTTCTTTTCATCTACAGTGAAATAGGTAATTCCAGTGTTCGCACTACGCAAACTGGTCATAATACTGTGTACAAAAAGGTCTGGGGTAAGGTAATCTCCAAGAATATGATACGCAACAAAGAATTTTGTGAAAAAGCCATGTGAAGTTACAACAATGTGTTGCTCAGGACGTTCCTCAAGAAGACGCGATAATTCTACAACTCGTTGCTTAATATCCTTAAAGTGTTCCCCATCATCAATATTAGCGTCATGTATCCAACTGTATTCAAATTGGGCTACTGCCTGCATCACCATAGGATCATTGCGGTGTTTTCCATGTGTAAATATAGGAAGTTCTCTTTCGTGAGCCATATTTACTAACTCAAAAGGAACATTGTTGACAGCGGCTATCTTTCTACCGGTGTCTTCTGCTCGTTTATAGTGACTACTAAGAACCAATTGTATTGGGATACTTTTAAAGCGTTCTGCAACAAAAGCAGCTTGTTTTTCACCCTCTACAGCAAGAGGTGAGTCCGTTCCCTCTCGTATACCTGTTTCGTTCGCTCGACTACGGCCATGGCGTACTAAGTAAATATGTTTGAGTTCGCTCATATTAGTTACCTAAAATGCTTATAACAGCAAGTTCTAAAGGTAGCTGTTTAATGTACGCGTGTGGCGTATCTGTGTATGCTCGCAAAAGTGCCAGAAGTGTTTTTGAATTTACTTTCGATTCTGCTTCAGTTGAGAGCTTCTTTAGAAGAGTAAAATCATCTTTACCAAATTGTTCTTCGATACTTTTTTGTATTGAGCTTGAATTTCGCAAAAGCATAACGGCACGAACTCTATCAAGAAGTAATTTTTGAAACGTTACAAAATCCACACCCGCTTCAACAGTTTCTTGTATGTGGCGTAGGGCTTCATCAAGATTACCTTCAGAAATAGCGGTGAGTAACCCACTCACTAACTCCCCACGCGGTGCACCCGTTACCAACTCTACTTCGCTACGAGTTATTTTTTTGCCTGCCTTGTCGGCAGACAGGTCAGACGAATAGGAGAGGACTTTCTGCAAAATACCTAGTGCATCACGAAATGAACCCTCTGCAAGAATTGCAATAAGTTCAGCTGCATCCTTTTCTAGAACGACCTTCTCACCCTTTGCCACTTTACTAACAGAAGAAGTAAGAATGCTGCGTGTTGGTTGTTTGAAGGTATAACTTTGGCAGCGCGATACAATAGTGTCTGGTAGTTTATCTATTTCAGTAGTAGCAAGAATAAATATCACATGCTTTGGAGGCTCTTCGAGTGTTTTAAGAAAAGCATTAAATGCCTCTTTAGTGAGCATGTGTACTTCGTCAATAATGTATACCTTATACTCTGAATCAAACGGAAGTGTGTGCACCGATTCGTTAAGTTCGCGAAAGTCATCAATCTTACGATTTGATGCTGCGTCCATTTCATATAAATCCTTCGAAGTAGTTCCAATTTCCTTAGCTAAAATTCTTGCTACGGTTGTTTTCCCTGTTCCTCTTCCCCCTGCAAAAAGATAGGCGTGTGCAATGTTTTTTGTCTCAATCTCCTTCTGCAACACATCAATTATGTGGTCTTGCCCTAAAACATCCTTAAAAGAAGATGGGCGGTATTTTCTATACAGTGCACTGTGAGATTCTCCTTTCATTGGAGAGTAGTATACCTTAGCTCTGACTTTGCTGTCGAACATAGTTCCGTGTGTAAGACACACAACAGCAAAGTTTTTGCTGGGTATACCAGATTACGAAAGGTGACTCTTTAACACTTCTTTTACCTGTGCGGCATTCTCACACTCCATAAGTTGCATACGCAGTTCTTTGGCTCCGCGAAATCCTTCCACATAACTCGAGAAATGTTTTCGCATAGTAGCAAAACTTTTTATGTTCTTAAATTCTTTTTCGAAAAGCTGTGTGTGCTCAATAAGTACCCAAAGTTTTTCTTCAAGCGACGGTGTGTAGTCACTCATTGTCCATGGATTGCCAAACATTCCACGGCCAATCATTACACCATCGGCTCCACTCTCCTTTGCTCGTTCACGTGCGTGTGCAACATCACGAACATCTCCATTTCCAATAATAAGAGTACTACTCCCCAGTGAGTCACGTATTTTTACTGCGTCTCGTATATATTCCCAATTTGCGGGCACTTTGCTTAATTCCTTACGAGTGCGCGCATGCAAGGTAATAGCAGCAGGCGCAACCTCAAGAAGTGCGGGGAGCCATTCACTTAACTGATTGCTATCGTAACCAACGCGAGTTTTTACAGAAACCGGCAAATCTCCAGCCCCATCTTTAGCTGCGAGAATAAGTTCTTGTGCTAATTTATAATTTTTAATTAGCGCTGCACCAGCTCCCTGCTTTTCCACAGACTTATCAGGACATCCCATGTTTATGTCCACTCCATCAAAGCCAAGTTCTTTAGCAAGGGAAGCTGCGTTTTTCATGTACTCTGGCGTGGCACTAAATATCTGAGCGACTATTGGACGCTCATTTTCTCCAAAACGAAACTTTGCAAGTAATTTTTCTTTCCCTTTTTCATCGGCCTGCCTGTGCGGTGCACGCAGACAGGCAAACTCTAGCCCATCTGCTGAGGTAAATTCAGTAAATGTTACATATTTTCCACCGTGCTTTTTGCTGTACTTAGCGATGACGGAGCGAAACGCCGCGTCAGTGACATCTTCCATTGGGGCCAATGCCAAAAACGGCTTTTCTAATTCTTTCCAAAAATTCATCCCGTTAGAGATAGCTTTACGCAAGCTATGTTATTAGAGATTTTAGTAAACATGATAGTCATGACAATTAAATAACGTAAAGTACGCAAACGTAACAGCGTGATCTCTAACGGGATTCATGGTGCTACACTAGCAATATTATTCCGTGCTGTCAGTAGATTCACGTACTGTATAGTACACTCGTTCATCAAAGCGCATGTCTATATAGCGAATAGTTTCTAGTTGTCCCCGTAAGTTATGCTCTTCTAAAATTGCCTCTAAGTTAAAAGCGGTAGCACCCAAATCTTTATCCAGCGCAACACGCAATTCCCAATTAGGATCAAGTGTGACCCGTGCATCATTTCCTTCAAAAACAAATTTTGTCGGTTGCAAATCCAGTAGTTCTAATTCTTTTAAAAACACTTCCACTTGAGAAAAATACGTGGAGTCTACAGAACTACGCAATACGTTGACTCTAGATTCTTCTATACCACCTTCAAAAATTATTGCGTTCCCAGCTTGCTGAATTTCACTCTCTACTCCTTGGAATATATAACCGTTTTCATCAATCAAATAACACGTACGTTTCTCTTCAACACCACGACACCATAGAGCGTATGGCTCGCGTTCGACTATAGAGACAGAGACTTGTTGTTGTGTTGGCTGTCTTTGTATAGAAATTGTTTTTATTTTAGAAAATTCAAAACTAAGAATGTCTTCAAGCTCTACACTCGGATACAAAATAGTATTCTGCTTCGAGAACAAAAACAAAGCAGGTTGCGCAGTTAAAATCATCATTTTTGACTGAATTGCCCTAGTACTTACAGTTTCGTTTCCTTCTACAACTATTCGCTGCACTGCAAGAATATCTAGAAATGAAATCCAGCTTAAACCTCCTCCTAGAGCAACTACAATAACTAATACGAGAGCAGTACGTAAACACCGTATTTTTGTTCGCCTGTTGGCTACTTTTGAATTTGAAAGTTTGGAACGCGCACGTTTATCCTTTGTTAAAACTACCAACCGTGACAGTCCAGCCTTATTCAATACTGGAACTCTGTCTTTGCGACTCCCCTTCCACATATGTTATTTTTTAGATATCGACTCTCTTCCTTGCATGTATGGTCGTAATACTTCAGGAATTGTAATGGTCCCGTCTTCTTGCTGGTAGTTTTCAATAAGTGACACTAAAATACGTGGAGTAGGGATGGCAGTGCAATTTAAAGAGTGCACATAGCGTATCTTTCCATCATCATCTTTATAGCGAGTATTAAAACGACGTGTTTGGAAATCGTGGAGATACGAAGCGGAACTGATTTCACGATACTTTTCTTCTAAGGGTACCCAAAGTTCAATATCGTATTTTTTTACTTGCCCTTGTCCTAGGTCGCCTCCGCAGTTGAGTACTGTTCTGTACGGGATTTTTAGTGACTCAATAAATTCCTCGGTATTTCTATTTAACCATTCATGCCACTTTACTGACTCTTCATGACTGGCTTCGCACAATATAACTTGCTCAAGTTTGTAAAACTCATGTACTCGAATAAGACCTTTAGTGTCCCTACCGTGACTACCCGCTTCGCGCCTATAGCACGGTGAGAATGAGAGAAACTTCTTTGGTAGTTCCGACTTTTCTAGTACTTCGTCTGCATGATACCCCATGGTTGCAATCTCACTGGTACCCGCTAAATAATCATCGTCTTGAGTGCGATACACATCTTCTGCTTCATTAGGTAAATGCCCAGTACCAAACAAATTACTTTTGCGCACTATTGCAGGAACAATCATTGGGTCGAATCCTCTCTTGAGAAAAAAATCCATCGCATAATTCCAGATAGCATATGAAAGAAGCGCCCCATCATTTTTTAGAAAATATCCGCGGAAACCAGAGACTTTCACACCACGTTCAAAGTCAACCATGTCGAGGTTATTCATAATGTCGACGTGACTTTTAGCTTCAAAGCTAAACTCAGTTTTATCACCCCAATTTTTTATCTCCTTATTATCTTCATCACTATCTCCATCAGGTACAGACATATCGGGAACGTTTGGAACTTGCAACATAAGAGCCTGCCAGCCCACCATCACTTCTTTAAGTTTATCTTCCTCTTTTTGTAACTCTGTTTTAAGAGTCTGCATATCTACAATCATTTCTTCTCTTTTATGAGTATCAGACTCTGAAGAAATATTCTTAGACACTTCATTCTGAGTTGCTCTTTTTTCCTCTATTGATTGCAATAGTTCTTTACGTGAATCATCGAGGGCAAGTAGCTTATCCAAATCAATTTCGACATGTTTCTTTTTCGCTCCTGCCGCCACGACTTCTTTGTTTTCGCGGATGAATTTGATGTTTAACATAGTGATACAATCCTACTATGAGCCGCGATATACAACAACTCGCTACTACACACTTTCCTCCACTTATTCACGAAATGGCCGATTCTCCAAAGTCCCTCTACGTTCAAGGAACACTTCCTTCTAGAGAAACAAAGTTACTCGCTGTAGTTGGTTCTCGAAAATGTACCTCATATGGACGCGATGTAGTTGATTTTCTTCTGGAAGGATTACGTGGATATGATATTTCTATCGTTTCGGGACTCGCGCTGGGAATAGACGGGCACGCGCACGCCGCTGCACTACGGTCTGGTCTCCATACTATTGCGGTACCTGGGTCTGGTCTCTCTGAGTCAGTTTTGTATCCACAATCGCACGCACATTTGGCACGCCAAATACTTGAACACGGTGGAGCGCTTCTGAGTGAATTTGAACCCGAAGAACGTGCTGCTCCTTGGACGTTTCCAAAGAGAAACAGAATAATGGCCGGCATGTCTCATGCCATTTTAGTAATAGAAGCAACAGAACGCTCCGGAACATTAATTACCGCTCGCTTGGCTACTGAGTATAATCGCGATCTGCTCGTAGTACCCGGTTCGATATTCGCGCAATCATCAAAAGGGGCGCATCAATTTCTTAAGCTTGGAGCAACACCGGTCACGACCTCAAAAGATATTCTTGTTGCTCTTGGGTTTTCTCTTGAGGAGCAAGAAGATGAACCCACTGTCGATTTTAGTAATTTTTCAAAACAGGAGTGCGAGATACTCGAACTCCTCGCAAATCCAATGTCGCGAGATGAACTTCTTTCACAATTATCTTTTTCCGTGACTGAGGCAAATATATTATTGTCAAAACTCGAACTGGATGGAGTAATAGTAGAAAAATTGGGAACACTTAGACGTGCATAGAAAAAGGTCCGTGAGTTTGTAAGACTCAACGGACCTTTTGAACGTAACTGATGGACGCCTACCATCGCATTTGGAAGCTTCCATCGCGAGTGCGGATGCCAAAGCTTCCGCGTTGCCTACGTTGGCGGTGTGCTCGCTGCCGTTGTGGCACAATCACGATGTACGGTGGCATGTAGTCTCCATTACGCCGTAGGCGATAACGATTCGGCGAACCGTAAATCGGCCCACGGATAACAATCCGTCTGCCACAGTGCTGCACACGAGCAGCACTGTCTTCTCCGAGAATGTTACCGTATGAATCGGTAAACCATCCCTGGTGCAAATGACAGCGACCAGGAGCCGCAGGACTGGCGGAAGCTATTGTGGAAACACCCACAATACCCAACACCAAAACAAATGACACAAAGAGCTTTGCGGGGATGTTCATCACATTCCTCCCATTAAATCAGTTTCAGAAGACCACATTATACTCTATTTACACAGTTTGTCAATATTCCTACAGATTTCCTTTTGAGCTTATACTCTTTAAAGTTTTGCATTTTTGCGTGAACCGTGTAAATCTGTCGCGTATGAAGCTAGTAATTGTGGAGTCCCCTGCAAAGGCAAAGACTATCGAGAAATACCTCGGGAAAGATTTTACCGTGCGTGCCAGTGTCGGACATGTTCGCGACTTACCAAAGAATAATAAGAAGGCTATCGATATAGAAAAGGGATTCGTACCAACATATGAAATATCCCCAAAGAAAGAGGATGTTATAGCCGAGCTCACTAAAATTGCAAAGAAATCTGATGAAGTAATCCTCGCGACTGACCATGACCGTGAGGGAGAAGCTATCGCATGGCACTTGCAACAAGTACTTAAACTGAAGAATCCTAAGCGAATAGTTTTCAATGAGATTACAAAAGAAGCCGTTCAAGAGGCTTTAAAAAGTCCGCGGCTGATTGATCAGAACATGCGTGAAGCCCAAGAAGCTCGAAGGGTGTTGGACAGACTTGTAGGATACGACCTCTCTGGCCTTATTTGGAAAAAGGTACGCTATGGGCTATCAGCGGGACGCGTTCAGTCTCCTGCTTTGCGCATTATTATGGAACGAGAGCGGGAGATTCGAGCATTCATCCCCGTTAAATACTGGGTCATCACCGCTGAAACTCAATCTGCAAGTAAGGTGGATATTTCATTCACTTGTGTGGAAGAGCCAAAGACCCAAGAAGCGGCTGACACTATCGTGCACGAGGCACAAAAAAACACATGGAAAGTTGCTAGCATTAAAGAAACTGCAGCTAAACGTTCACCGAAAGCTCCCTTCACCACATCGACACTGCAGCAAGCTGCAAGCTCACGCTTAGGTTACGCACCATCGCGAACTATGGGAATAGCTCAAAAACTTTACGAAGCAGGTCTCATTACCTACATGCGAACTGACAGCACTACAATGTCTAAACAAGCCCTCGGTCAAATAAGTACTGTAGTTGGAAGTGAGTATGGGGAGGATCAATTACAAATTCGAGAGTATAAAACAAAGTCAAAATCAGCTCAGGAAGCTCACGAAGCTGTTCGCCCATCAGATATGCAAAAGATGGCTGCTGGTCGCAATGACGATCAAAAACGATTGTATTCGCTCATCTGGGCTCGAACAGTATCAAGTCAAATGGTAGACGCGCAGATAGCTCGTACTAAAATCACTGCCGAAATTAACCACGATGCTGTTCCTGCCTTTACCGTGACGGGCTCACGTGTAGTTAAGGAAGGATGGCTGCAGGCTGATCCAGCTGCTCGTGGTGAAGACGTCGACTTACCAAAAGTTTCTGAAGGAGAGGTTCTCATAGCGAAAAGTGTTGACGCCTTGGGAAAAGAAACCCAGCCACTTCCTCGTTATACAGAAGCAGGACTCATTAAGGAACTCGAAAAGCGAGGTATTGGGCGACCAAGTACGTACGCTGCTATTATGAGAACTCTTGCCGACAGAGGTTACGTGGTTAAAGAAGGGCGCACTCTTATCCCAACAGATACTGGAGATGTTGTCAGTAGTTTTCTTGAAGAACATTTTGCCACCTATGTTGGCGATACTTTCACAGCAGAAATGGAAACTGAGCTCGATGAGATTGCCGAAGGTAAACGAGAATACGTTAAAACACTTAGAGATTTTTATACTCCCTTTACTAAAGCGGTCAATTCAAAAGAGGACATCCCGAAACTTACAAATCTTGGACCTGTCTCTAAGGAATTTAAGTGTCCAGAATGTTCCAAGGAAATGGTATACAAACTCTCTCGGAATGGAAAATTCATGAGCTGTGCTAACTTTCCTGAATGCCACGGAGCTCGTAAGGAAGACGGAAATATTATTGAGCCACCAAAGGAAATTGGTGAGAAATGCCCCAAATGTGGTGAGCCTGGACCGCGAAGCAAACAAGACCCTGGAAAATTGGTAGAACGAGAAGGGCGCTTTGGTATGTTTATTTCATGTGACCGCTATCCTAAATGTAAATATATAAAACAGGACGACTCCTTAAACTCAACAGGAGTGAAATGTACTGAATGTAAAGACGGAGAGCTTATCGAACGTCATGGACGTTTTGGTCCTTTCTTTAGTTGTTCAAACTACCCTGATTGTAAGCTCGCCATCAAAGCGCGCCCTACTGGAAAAAAATGTGCTCTATGCGAACAACTCATGATGGATGGGACAAAGACAATCCCAGAAAGATGTAGCAGTAAGTCTTGTCCGAATCATAATCCGCATAAGCTATAAACTCCAAACAGAAGCATGCAACCTGCGTTGCTTGCGCAGCTTGTCTTTGTCGGGCGGAGCGACCAGATTTTAAATGAGTCGCAACGACTATTAAAATCGAAGTACTCTTGTGGTGTCATGTTTTTGTGACAACGAGGAGCAAAAACGGACGAGCTGGGGTCGAGCGCACTTAGTAAAATTACACGCGAAGCGTTGTAATTATACTTAGTGACGGGTGACCAAAAACAATACCCGAGCGTTGTAGCGACAAAAAGTGCCTAAACCATCGCCCAGATAAACTGGGTGACGAAAAAAATAGCGAACTCGTGAAAGTTCGCTAAAGAATATTGTCCTCTGGTAAAAACTTAGGAGGCTTTAGCTAGAGGTTGTAGTTTTTTGCTTTGCGCACCTTTCGATGCTTCTTTTTGTACTTTTTGTACTGGGATTGCCTTGCAATCGGTATGTGCGCACTGACGTTTCTCTCTCAAGTATGCGTCACATGCTGAGCAATAGTAATTCATGATCCCTCCTGAAACTGAAGTGCTATTTCCTGCGTCTCTAATGATATCCTAAAAAACAAACCACCTGCAGGTTACTAAACAATTTGTAAAAGGACAAGAAGCGCAGTACCATTGAGTAATGGCTATTTTTAATACAACTGTAAACGATAAAAAAAGCAAAACGCACCCTGCAGCATTACAAAGAATTTTGAGTGTCATGAATCTCTCTAACCAAGGGGATACCGAGTTTGTCACGCGAGCGTATATGCTTATGCGAAAAGCTCATCGTGGTCAAAAGCGCTATTCAGGTGAAGCCTATTTGGAACATCCTATAGCAACAGCTGAATACTTGGCAAAACTTGGTATGGGCCCAACTATAGTAGCGGCAGGATTACTGCACGATACACTTGAAGATAGTGATATTACCGTAGAAGAACTTGAAGGTGAACTAAGTGCCGATGTGCGCGGACTGGTAGAAGGTGTTACTAAATTGGGACATGTTCGATACCAAGGAATGAAGCGCCACACTGAGAGTCTTCGTAAGCTCTTCGCTGCAACTTCGCAAGATGTACGAGTAATGATCATCAAACTTGCTGACAGACTCCACAATGCGAAAACTCTCGAACATGTTCCGAGAGACGATAAACGTGAACGTATTGCACATGAAACCCTAGAAATTTACGCACCAATTGCTGATCGTCTTGGTATGGGTTTAATGAAGCGTGAACTTGAGGATGCAGTATTTCCTTATGCCTTTCCTGAAGAATATAAGAAAGTGGCTAAGATTTTCAAAGAAGCAGGAGGTGACGATCTAAAAAGACTCGAACGTATTCACAACAACGTAAAGAAAAAACTTGCCGAATACGGGATGAAGGATTTTCACACGGTGAATCGCGTAAGGGTCTCTACAGTTTCTTCCGAAAACTTGAACGTAAAGACTGGGATGTTACTAAAATATTTGATATCTGGGCACTGCGAATAATTGTTAACTCTGTCGCAGATTGTTATACAGTTTTGGGAATTGTACACGGAGAATGGCGACCCCTTCCAGGACGTGTAAAAGATTACATCGCATTTGAAAAACCTAATGGGTACAGAAGTATCCACACTACTATTCACACGGGTGACGGTGGTATTATTGAACTACAAATACGAACTGAAGAAATGCACAAAGAGGCACAGCTTGGTATTGCTTCTCATTTCTCGTACAAAGACTCGGTAAAAGGGAAGAAGGGATCAGACGGCGGAGCTATGAGTTGGATTCGACAATTCATACCCGCTCGCCTATGGATGGAAGGACAAGGAAAATCAACGACAGGAGAAACGAAACGAACCTACTCCGGAGAGAATACTCCAGAATGGATAAAACACATGGCAGAGACACAAGATGTTCACGATGCCAATCCACACGTTTTTCTTCAAGATATGAAAAGTGATTTCTTTAATCACCGTGTTTTCCTTTTTACTCCCCGAGGTGATGTTATAGACTTACCTTTAGATTCAAGTCCCATTGATTTTGCATATGCAATACACTCAGACGTAGGTAACCATATGTCAGGTGCAAAAGTTAACGGCAAAATGGCATCCCTTGATACATGCTTAAAAAATGGCGACATTGTAGAAATAATGACTAGCGACAAATCAGGCGCAAGTCAAAAGTGGATCGACATGGCAAAAACTGGACTCGCAAAACGCCAAATACGCTCTTTTGTTCAAAAGAACAGCTCTAAAATTTAATCTACTAGACTGCGAAATTTTGAACTGAATAAATGTCTTCTTCCTCTTCGCCCTCTTTTGGTATTTCTTTATCTTCTGCTACATCTTCTTCTTTTTCATCTGGATTGGTATCGGCAGAAGAAATAAATTCACAAAGGGGAGACAGTACGTGAGTACTCTCTGATTTTGGGGAATCCTCTTTTTTGGGAGTCGAACTAGGTGAACTACTCACAGTTGTGCTGCTAACCAGTGTTAGTAATTGCTCTATATCTGTTGGTGAAAAGAAGTCTATATGAACTTTTCCGCCTTTTTTTCGTGGTTCAATTTGCACTCGTGTACCGAGCTTCTCAGTTAGTTCTCTTTCAAGTTCTGCTAATTCTGGCGGTAAATCTTGCTTCCGTGCACGATCAGTCGCGATACTGCGTGCAATGCGTTCAGTTTCGCGCACCGTAAGACCCTTTTCAGATATTTCTTTAAATAATTCTTGCTGCTGCTCTGGTCTATCAACCAACATTAACAAAGGTCGCGTATGTCCCTCAGTTATTTGCCGTGCTACTACAGCATCTTGCATTTCTTTTGGAAGTGAAAGCAATCGAAGAGAATTTGATACATATTCCCTACTACGCCCTACTTTGGCCGCAATTTCAACATGTTTGAGTTTAGAAGTGTCTGCTAATTGACGAAAAGCCAATGCTCTATCAATAGGGTTTAAATCTTCTCGCTGCAAATTTTCTATAATAGCGAGTTCAAGTTTTACTTTATCTGAATCTTCTGTACTACGAATAAGTACTGGAACTTGGGTAAGTTGAGCAATTTTAGAGGCACGTAAACGTCGCTCACCCGCTACCAACTCGTACTCAACAGTAATCCCCCCATCACCTCTTTCGATTTCACGACGAGTGACAACAAGGGGCTGCAAAATTCCATACTGCCGAATCGATTCTGCAAGACTCGCTAAAGCATCTTCATTGAATTCTTTTCGAGGCTGAAATGGATTGGGTTGAATACGATTCACCTCTACCCAAAATATTGAGTTGATATAGAA
>JAESTJ010000028.1 GCA_016763615.1 Minisyncoccota bacterium
AGTTGCAAAGCGCGTTATCCATGAGGGAATTCTGCTTAACTGACATCATCTTTAGTCAAAAGCGTCAGGATTCGCTATTATATAAACAATGAATCCTGGCCAAATGATAAAATGCGGCATTAAGAAAAGCACGAACATCGCGACAGAATCCTGACCCGTTTGAAAATTTTGCAACTTTGCAAACGCAATCAAACCAAAGTAAGCCAAGAAAATAAATGGGATTAGCACTAAACCACTTAATTTTAACATCTCATTTTCCAATTCATTTCGGGGCCATGGCTGTTCCATAATTGAAACAGCCATAACCTGAGACGAACTGAAAAACGGGAGTGTTGAAAAACAATCTATATGATTTATATCATACATTTCAATTATTTAACATAGGCAAACTAATTGTTTAGGTTAACTTTAACTACAGCGCCCGTACATTTTCAATAATAAAACTCAATTCGCCGTTACGTTTTGAGATTCTGCCTTTGAATAGTACGCAGGTATCGAGCTCTAAAAGTTCACTGTGCTCTTCTAAAATACGAGGGAAGGCAACTGCTTCAATGGAGTCTTCCATGTCGCTTAATTTAACGAACGCCATTTTGTCTCCTTTTTTTGTCAGAATAGTTTTATTTTCAGAAATAATTCCTGCCATGACAGTTGCAGTTCCTTCTCTATTTTTTTTCTTTACGTCAGAAATACTAGGTTTCCCTTCTAATTTTTTTGCGTGTTCATCTAGTGGGTGTCCAGAAACATATAAACCAAGGAGCTCTTTTTCCCATTCTAATTTCTGCCTCTTCTTAGCATCATCTGCGTCCACGAGCGTAAGCGCTCCTGAACTCTCTGTTGCACCAAACAACGAATCTTGCCCTTCAGGTTTCTTATTCATTTCTTTCTGAAATTCAATAAGGAGATCCAGATTTTCCAAAAGAATTCCTCGAGTAGTAAATGCGTCGAAAGCACCACTTTTAATGAGCGATTCAAGTCCACGGCGATTCATTCCACTGCCACGTACTCGTTCAAGAAAACTTTCTATATCAATGTACGGTCCGTTTGCTTTTCTCTCTTCAACAATTTCGTGTGCAACATTTGAACCGAAGTTTTTAATTGATACAAGACCAAAACGAATTTGTTTCTTTCCTTTTACGACAGAGAATGGTTCAAAACTTTCGTTTACATCTGGCGGTAGAATTTCTATACCGATTGCTTTACATTCCTCTATAATCTCAGAAATCGTATCAACATCACCAGAATCTGCAGTAAGCAAGGCAGACATAAACTCCAACGGATAATTTGCCTTCATGTACGCAGTTTTGTAGGAGAGGTTTCCGTAACTTACCGCGTGGGCTTTGTTAAACCCATATGCTGCAAAGGTTTCAATCATCTCCCATAACTGCCGTGCCACTTTTTCCTCCATACCGTGCTCAATACATCCATCGTGGAACTTATCTTTCTGACGAGCCATTTCTTCGGGAATCTTTTTGCCCATAGCTTTACGAAATTTATCAGCCTCTCCCCAAGAGTAGCCTGCAAGCTCAACCGCAATAAGCATCACATCATCCTGATAAATAAGAATTCCGAACGTTGCTTTGAGGTACTTCTCAAGTCGCGGGTCAATGTATCGAACTTTTGTGGGGTCACGCTTACGAGCGACATAGTCTGGAATAAATTCCATTGGTCCTGGGCGGTACAGTGCCACCATGGCATTTATATCGTGAATTACTGAAGGTTGTAGTTCTACAAGCCATTTAGTCATACCAGCGGAAGCCATTTGGAATACTCCCATAGTGTGACCTTCTGAGAGCATTGTGAATGTCTTTGCATCATCCAATGGAATATCATCTGCAATAATTTCTATATCTTGAATTTTTTTTACCCGCTTAATTGAATCGGCTAAGACAGCGAGGTTTTTTAATCCAAGGAAATCAAATTTCAAAAGCCCCACGCCTCCATAGTCGTCAGCAATTGAGTACATATTGTACTGAGTAATCAATTTACCTCCCGTTTTATCGCTCTTTGGGTCTGGTTGGAGTGGTGAATATTCAATCACAGGTTTAGGGGCAATTACCACTCCAGCGGCGTGTACTCCAATATGTCGAGCGTTTCCCTCTAGTTTTTTAGCCAGATCAATAATTTCACGAGTCTCAGCGTCCTCTTTGTACGCTTGTTTAAGCTCAGGCTCCATATTTATGGCTCTATCGATTGTCATAGGGAAACCCTGAGCACCAAAAGGTATAAGTTTTGCGAGTCGGTCACCTACACTATACGAATGGCCGAGTGCTCGTGCGACATCTCGTACCACGGCGCGTGCCATCATTGTTCCGAACGTTCCAATCTGAGCAACATGCTCAGTACCGTAGCGCTCTCGGGCATAGTCTATTAAGTCGTCACGGCGGTTGTCAGCGATATCCATATCAACATCTGGAGCGGAAGGTCGCTCAGGGTTCAAGAATCTCTCAAAAGGAAGGTTATACTCTAAAGGATTTACCGTGGTAATACCTGTTAAATATGAAACTAGAGACCCAGCAGCTGAACCACGAGTATTGGTAAAAATTCCTGCCCGTTTTGCATATTGCAGCAAGTCGGAAACAACGAGGAAGTACGGTGAGTAACCTTTATCCTTAATAATTTTAAGTTCATACTCTATTCGTTCTTCGCTTTCTTCTGTGGATGTAAGATTGCGGGTTTTGAGCCCTTTCATAACGGCACACCGGAGCATTTCGTCATAATCCTCATTCTTTTCTTTTGGGTACTCAGGGAAAATCCAATTTCCTAAATCGAGCTCTATGCTACACGCTTCTGCAATTTTTAGAGTATTTTTTAGAGCCTCAGGGAATTTTTTGAAATAACTCTTGGCGGTTTTTTGATTAATGAATGAAAAGTCTTCAGGTCGGTCAGCTTCATCTCCCATTAAAGGAGTCCCACTTTGAATTTTACGAGATACTTCTCGAGCGAGATTATCTTCGTGCTTCATATAGTACACATCCTGAGCAGCGACCAATGGCACATTTTGTTCCTCGGAAATGGATACGATTTTTTCTTGCAAATCTTGATGATCGGTGATTTCGGGGTGGTGGGTAATTTCAAGATACAAGTTATTGGTGAAAACCTTTTTATACCAATCAAGCTGCTCCGTAGCTTTGTTAGAGTCGTTGTCTTTCAGGGCTTTTGTTATTGGAGAATTGAATGAGGGCAAAATTGCGATTAGGTCATTGCTATATTTTTCAATGAGTTCCTGATCAATCCGTGCACGATAATAAAATCCTTCAGTGTTTGAATAGGTCACCAGTTTAATAAGATTGTCATACCCTGCCTTATTTTTTGCCAACAGCACAAGGCGCGATGTGTAATTGTCGATTCGATGTTCTTTATCATGGCGAGCACGCGGCGCAACGAAGAAGTCGACACCGATAATGGGCTTCATCTCTTCTTTTAGGCAAGTTTTGTAGAATTCGATTGCTCCGTACATGTTTCCGTCATCGGTAAGAGCCATTGCTGTTTGACCGTCTTTCTTGGCTGCAGCAATAAGTTCAGGTATTTTTGGCAGTGCATTTAATAGACTAAAATGACTATGAGTATGTAGATGAATAAAGGATGCCATAAGGTTATGCTATGAACGCCTGCCCCGTAGCCAATCGAAGCGTAGCGAAGATTGTGGTACTGGGGTGTAAATGGATGAAGTCAGCGCTCATGATGAATGTAGTATACATTATTGATGAGTTCGAGTTACCTTAAAGGTCTGAGTCTAGCGATTTCTCCTTTGAAAATGAGGAGAAATCGAGACATAAATTCAATATAGTACCCCAGGGCAGCCTCTCTTTTCTTTCAGAAAATTCACCTCCTCGCTTGCGCTCCTTATTTCATTCAAATCCACAGATACTTTGGTAAAATCAGAACATGAAAATCAAATACATTATCGGAATTGATGAGGCAGGGCGAGGTCCGGTAGCGGGACCTATTTCTGTTGGAGCAGTGTGCGCCAAGATAGACGCAAAAAATAGATCACGAGTTATTTGAGAAGGGAATTAAAGATTCAAAAAAATTGACTCCCAAACGGCGAGACACGCTGTATGCATGGATACAAGAGCATGCAGAACTTCGAAGTGCAGTTGGATTTTCTTCGGCTCAAATTATAGACAGGAGAGGAATCGTACCTGCAACAAAACTAGCAATGGCAGATGCCATGCGAAAGGTATTGCCAGATGATTGCGATAAGTGGGAGGTCAAGGTATTGCTCGACGGAGGATTGCATGCGCATCCTATTTTTACAAATCAAGAAACTATTATTAAAGGTGACGAGAAAGAAGTGCTCATAGCTTTAGCTTCAGTCATAGCCAAGGTTTCTCGCGATAGGGAAATGGAGAAAATGGGGGAGCAGTATCCGCAATATGATTTTGCTAAACATAAGGGGTACGGAACAAAAAAACATTACGAAGCTATACGAAAGAATGGGTTTTGTGATGAACATCGGCGCAGTTTCCTCACAAGAGTGGTTGTAGATAGGTAATTGACGTAGGGGTATATTGAGGTATAATAAGCTCTTAAGAGCTATTTTTTTGTTCATTACATTTCAAGGGGAATACATGAAAAGCAAGAGACAGAAGAAAAGAGACAAGGCCAGCGCTGTCAATATGCTCGCATATGGTATTCGCGAATTTGTTGCACTCAAAACTGGAATCGACGTATCGAAACATCCAAATCTTACGATTTGTGATTGTTGTGGTCGCTATCCTGGAGGAGAGGAAAATTATGATGGTGAATATTGTCATCTAAGGGAAACATCCAAGATGCCCGATAAGGGATATTGCGATGGATTGGTCCCAGTTGAAGGAATAACCATCTCTGAAAATGAAGTGTCTTTTGGTAGGACATTTTTAGATCGGCTACTTCAAAATAAGGAGGCTGTATAGATGTACGCATATATCACAGCAATTTTCTTTCTCACTATGATTCCGATTTTCGTGTATGAGGGTATTCGTGATCGGAATCTATGGGAGCATGTTTGTTTATGTGTTCCTCGGAGTCTGGTCTTAGCGGTCGTTTGGCCCTTAGGGCTTCCCTTGGTGCTTCTAGCACTAACACCTTCATCACTGTGGGGCGGCTTTATGGCGAAGTCTAGCTTCCAACAGACGTTTCGATGAAGAAACAAAAATATTGGCCACGAATACTTGTATTCGTGGCCAATCAATTTTTATACTAAATACACATAAAACTATTGTTTTTTCTCACTTTTACTCTATAATCCTTTGCATTGTAAATAGCTTTGCAATTAGACTTGTTCCCTACAATCTTCAAAGCACATTTTGTGAAATGAGCGCAGATTATTGTTTGGGGATGAGTCTTTAAAATACTAAAAAATACTATGTCAGCACGAATGCGAGTTACTCGCGCACATACCGGCAATCGCCGTTCACACCACGCGCTTAAAGAGCCACGTCTTTCTACGTGTGCGAAGTGTAATGCGCAACACCTACGTCATCGTATGTGTCCTGAGTGCGGTAGTTACCGTGGACGAGAAGTAGTTGATGTAGTTGGTCAAAAAGCGGCTCGAACGGTGCGTCGTAATGCAAGACTGAAGGCTATGGGCGAAGACCCGCAAGCGGACGATGAAACTCAATCTCAGAAAGTAGAAGTAAAGGCGGAAAAGAAAGCGGCTTCAAAAGGCAGCTCAGTAGCAATGGAGAAAGCTAAGAAGACTACTAAGAAAATTTAAATAAAACATATTCCCCAGAAAGAAATACACACCCTCGGTGTGTATTTTGCTATGACTTCCATTTACTAATCACTTTGATTTATGAAATATTCGCTACGTCAGATTCCCACAGGTACGATTTCATACCTCATCCTCGCTTTACATAACTCTGCTATGCAAAACTTGTCTTCGGGCGAACTCGCACCTGTGGAAAACTTCACTAACGCGAATATTTCATAAATCAAAGTGTGTTAAACTATCTGTAATCCTGTTCTTTTATGTCAAACCGACACACCGCACGTTCAGTTGTACTTCAAACTCTATTCGAGCTCGACTCGGAGGGTATGGATCGCACTCGATCTGAAGACATCCTCAAAGGCAATGCTAGTGAATTTGCTCCAAACTCAAACTTGTTTCCATTCATGAAACAGTTGCTCGATACTACTCTTGCGAAGCAATCTGAAATCGACGCAATCATAATTAAAGCTGCGCCCGACTGGCCACTTGAAAAAATCGCTCTCACTGACCGTAATGTATTGCGTATTGGTCTTTCCGAACTTCTGTATTCAGACCGTGAGCAAGTGCCACCTAAGGTTGCTATTAATGAAGCTATCGAACTTGCTAAGGAATTTGGTGGAGAATCGAGCGGGCGTTTTGTAAATGGTGTACTCGGTGCAGTATACAAAGAAATGGGAGAGCCTGGAAAAAATGAAACTGCTCAAAAGAAAAAAGAGATTGACGAAAAAGATATGCGCACTGAAGAGCTTGTCGGAGCTATCGTATATGCTGAAGAGAAAGGAGCTCTCTACGTAGCATTGGTACACGACGTTTTTGGGCATTGGACACTATGCAAAGGAAAACTCAAAGACGGAGAAAAGCCTGAAGATGGGGTAATACGCAAAGTAAAAGAGGAGGTAGGACTCACGACTACGGTAGAGGATGAATTAGGTGAGAATACGTATATAGCGTCAGATCCTGAAGAAGGTAAAAAGAAGCGTCATGGTACCTATTTCTTGGTAAAAGCTCCTTTTGATGAATTAACATTAAAGAGCGAGGGAGGACTTGATGATGCACAATGGTTTAAATTAGCTGACATTGTTGAACTCAATTTTTATGATGATATTTTGCCAGTAATCACTCGCGCGGTAAACATTTTGGCTCAACATCGCACCTAAAGCGAATTAATGCTAACGTAAATCACGTATGATAGATTTCTCAGCATTTGAAAAGAGCGTCGGATTCACGTTCAAAGATAAGGAGTTATTGAAAACTGCATTTACGCATCGTTCATATTTGAATGAGAATCGAGGTACAGTAAAGGCGCATAATGAGCGGCTTGAGTTTTTGGGTGACGCCGTTCTCGAACTGGTAATAACTGACTTTCTATTTGAAAAATATCCAGAGCGCCCCGAAGGCGAGCTTACTGCTTTTCGAGCTTCTTTGGTGAATACACAAAGCATCTCCTCAGCTGCAAAGGAACTCAATATGAATGATTTTTTGCTTCTCTCACGAGGTGAATCTAAAGACACAGGTCGTGCGCGACAGTTCATTCTGGCAAATACTTTCGAAGCATTTATTGGAGCATTGTATCTTGATCAAAAATATGATGCAGCTAAGAAGTTTATTGAAAATACTTTGTTTGGAAAAATCGACAAGATAGTGGCGGAGCGACTCTGGCAAGATGCAAAAAGTACCTTCCAAGAAAAAACACAAGAAGAATATTCAGTGACGCCGTCGTATAAATTAGTTAGGGAAGCTGGTCCTGATCACGATAAGAAATTTATTGTCTCAGCTCAAATAAAAAATGAAGCCATTGCACAAGGTGAAGGCCGCTCGAAACAGGAGGCGGAACAGGAGGCGGCGAGGGCGGCCCTAGCCATCAAAGGCTGGTAAATTCACACTGTTTTGGTGCATTGCGTTGTTGTATTTCTCAAAAACTCTTTCACTGTGTGTTTACACAGCACCACAGGAGCACTTCAGCTTTCATATTCCTTTTAGTCATTGAAAGTTTGGTCACTCACTCACTTTTTCTCATATGCCTAGTAGAGCATCCAAAAATACAACAAATTGAGTAAGGTAGAATCACCTAAACCGCTAAAACGCCCTGCGTTTTAGCGGTTTAGGTGTTTTCATTAAAATGAAAATCCTTGCCTAATTTGAGGCAAGGATTTTTTGCTGTGTATTACTCGACTGCAGCAGAGTTAATGAACAAAGACACCATGGAACCAATCCTTGGGCATCTCGTGACACGGAATGCCGAGGCTGGTGAGAAGTTCGTATTCCCAAACTGAGCCTGTAGAAGACTTCCAACCAGGAAGAAAATAGCCGGCGGTGATGTGACCTGACCGGAATATTTTGGTGAAAAAATCATCCAGGATTTCCGTTTTGTACTCTCCGTCATCAGGATTATGCTGCGTGATGCGCAGAATATCATTCTGAAAAATCGTTTGATCAAATACGTTGTGGCCGTGTGCATTCAAGATACGAATTCCGATACCGAAAACCATAAGGTTCTTTTCCACGGTATCAAAACCTCCCGTAGCAATAGGTCCACAAACTTGAACCACGGGGAGGCTCCTTTGTTCACTGATTTTACTCAGTATTTCAAGTGCTATCGCGGCAAGAATCCGCAAGTCCGTGGCTTGTGCCATGGCATGTTGATGTCTCTCAATTTCCATTTCTCTCTCCCTTTAAGGTATTTTGGTTTGTGACTGATTTTTTTCTAGTCTTAATATGCACTATGTATGGTATGTTCGTCAAATTTCCGTACTGTGAGTACACCTCGGTAGTAGATGCGATATACTACTGCCATGCATCTCAAATCTATTCAACTTAGTGGGTTTAAGTCTTTTGCCCGCAAAAGTGAGCTTAGTTTCACCTCTCCCATAGCTGGAATTGTTGGCCCAAACGGCTCAGGTAAAAGCAATGCGGCTGAGGCATTTCGTTTTGTGCTTGGCGAACAGTCGATGAAGGCCTTACGTGGTAAACGTGGGACAGACATGATTTGGACAGGTAACGACACATTGGCGCGCGCAAATCGCGCACGAGTGTCGGTAGTATTCGACAATACACAACAGTTATTTGATATCGACTTCGACGAAGTGGTGATTGAACGTATCGTGCATCGTGATGGAGCGAACGAGTATTCCATCAATGGTAGTAAGGTGAGACTAAAGGATATTACAGCACTGCTCTCAAGTGCAAATATAGGCTCATCAGGACATCATATTATTTCACAAGGAGAAGCGGATAGAATTTTAGGAGCATCTGAAAACGAACGTCGGGAAATGATAGAGGACGCTCTCGGGCTTAAAACCTATCAATACAAAAAAACAGAAAGTGAAAAGAAACTTGAGAAGACCGCAGAAAACATGAAAGAGGTAAAGATTTTACGTCGAGAAATTGCTCCCCACCTTACATTTCTGGAACGACAAATGAAGAAACTGGAACGAGCGCAAGAACTTAAAAACCAAATAAGAGCATCTCTCACCGTGTACATTTCACACGAACGTGCATATATCGCTTCAGAGTCTTTGCGACTTCAGGGAGTTCGTAGCAAACCTATACAAGAGCTAGAGAATTTGCATCAGGAATTAATTCGAGTTGAAAAACCACAAACCCAGCAGAGTGAGAATGTAGCACTCCATGCGCTCGATGAGCGCATACGTAACATTGCGATGGAGAAAGGGAAGCTGGAGCACGCACGTGGCCGTTTAGAGGGTCAAATAACATTGGTTCAGAGCGGTACTGTGGGCAGTCAAGATGCAATTGAAAAGACGGCACATATTCCATTTACGAAAGTAGAGGAATTTTTAAATGACGTTAGTGACAAGATACGTAAAACAGAAAACATACATAGTCTTATAGAGCGTATTAGTGATTTCCTGAACGAATTTCGCAATGCAAATGCATCTGAACCTTCGTCACAAGAAGAAGATTCATCCGAGCTTAAAGATTCTCTCACGGGAGAACTAATAGAAACAAAAGAGGCCCTCGCGGCTCTCAAAAGTGAAGAAGCGGCATTGTTAATTTCACGGACTAATGCGCTCAGCGCGATTTCGCAAGAGCAAAATAAGGTGAGGGAGTTGCAAAAGCACTATTTCGAAATCAAGGAACAAAAGCGCGATATAGAGAGAACACTAGAAGATATCGAACGTGAAGATGGTGTACTGCAGCAAACTAAAGAGAGACTTAAAAATATTGAGTGGAAGGCGCAAGATAGTGGTTTAGAGATACAAAAAGTGGTAATCGACAATGTGAGAACTCGCTTTGAACAAGATGAGATTCTTAGTGAAATTCAAAGAAGCGAAGCGCGATTAGAGGAAGCAGGTTTTGTAGACGAGGATACAGTTCGTGAATACGAAGAAACACAAAAGCGTGATATTTTTCTAAAAAGGGAAGTTGAAGACCTCGAACAATCTACGAAGACGCTCCTTGCCGTCATAGGTGCACTTGATAGCGAATTATCTGAGCGTTTCAATGAGGGTCTTATAAAAATTAATTCTGAGTTTCAAAACTTTTTTGCGATGCTTTTTGATGGAGGAAATGCAACTCTCAATTTAGTAAAGAAAACTCGGAAGAACGAGGAAGGAGAGGAAGAAGAAGATGAAGAGGCAAAAGAGGGCATTGAAATTAAAGTGAAGTTACCAAGAAAGAAAGTTACCGCACTCGATGTGCTTTCAGGTGGTGAGCGCGCACTTACATCAATTGCACTTATCTTTGCAATGAGCCAGGTTAATCCCCCGCCGTTTATAATTCTTGATGAAACAGACGCAGCACTCGACGAAGCGAATTCTCGCAAGTATGCCGATATGGTTAAGACTCTCGCACAGAAAAGCCAGCTTATTCTTATCACTCATAACCGACAAACTATGGAGGCGGCAGGAGAACTCTACGGGGTCACCATGGGAAATGATGGCATCTCTAAATTACTTTCAGTAAAATTTGATGAAGCAGTCGGAGTGGCTAAATAAATTTTGTATGCCTAATAAAAGCGAACACCTAGCAGTCTTGGACCCGCTAGGTGTTTCTACTAAAGAGCACGACTCAATGTGTGTTTGTGACCTATACAGTCCTTCTCGTAAGAGTGGTTCGGCAATCATGCCGATCTCGTTGACTAGTGCGTCGCACTGGTCTTCAAGTTCTGGTGGATAGCGACACTCCTCATGGTCGAGACCGCCGAAGAGCTCGACTACTACAGTGACTCGGATGGAATCTGGGTATCGTTTTTCCAAGCTTGTAAGCAATCGGGCGAAATTAGACAGGTTATGTGAGTTGAAAAAACCTTTATGTGCGTCGTGATCGAATACAATTTCAGCCATTGGAAACTCCCTTCTCTGTGACTTACATGAATGTAACAGAAATTTTAGACATGACAACTACACTACCTCCCAGTCAAGTTCGCGACCTTCAAGGTTCACTTCTTTGAGTTTCATTTTAACCTCATCACCAATACGGTATGTTTTGCCAGACTTACGTCCAACCATCGAATATTGTTTTTCATTCAATTCGAACCAATCTCCTGGAATATCTTTCGCACGCACCAAGCCTTCGGCGTGCGTTCCATTTTCTGCAACGAACATACCACTTTTAGTAACACCAGAAACCTTTCCTTCGAATACTTCTTCAAGGTGGGCGCTCATGTATTCTACTTGCTTAAACTTTATTGAATCGCGCTCGGCACGTACTGCTTCAACTTCTTTTTGGCTTGCGGCGATAGCTAATTGTCGATACGCCATTATTTCGGCATCAGGAATCGTAGTAGCGTTGTCAATATTTGCTAAGAGAAGTCGGTGCACCATCATGTCGGGGTAGCGGCGAATAGGAGAGGTAAAGTGCGTGTAATGAGAAAAACCAAGGGAAAAGTGACCGATATTTTTATCACTGTACACAGCTTTTGCCATTGAGCGAAGGGTCGCCATTTGTACCACTGCTTCTTCAGGATGACCTTTGATGTCACGCATAAGTTGTGCAAGATCTTTTGCTTCGATTTGGTGAGCTTCCTTATTCAGATGGTCGTGCCCAATAGCACGAAGGAACACGCTTAGTTCTGCGAGCTTGTCAGGGTCAGGTGCATCGTGAATACGATAGATGAACATGGAACTCGATGGGTTCTTTCCCTTACAGTGCTCGGCAATGTGTGTTGCTACAAATCGGTTCGCAAGAAGCATGAACTCTTCAATAAGCTTCATGGTGTCGAGGCGTTCTTTCACGTACGCTTTAATCGGTTTACCACTTTCATCGAGCTCAAATTCTATCTCCTCACTATCAAATTCTATTGCTCCTTTTTCAACTCGCTCTTTTCGGAGGGCACTCGATAAATCCCATAACGAATATAAATCTTCAGCGAATTCAGCATCCGCTTTTGGAGTTGAGCCACGGGAATCCAAAAGGTCTTGAGCAGTTCTGTATGAAAAACGTTTATCTGAGCGGATAAGAGTTTTAGAAAAGCTGTGCTTGACCACCTGAGCCTTGCTGTCGAGCTCAAAAATAGCCCCAAACGCCCGTTTCTCTTCATTCGGGTTCAAGCTACATAAGTCGTTGGAAATAGCCTCAGGGAGCATCGGGATTGTTCTGTCTACCAAGTATACGGATGTTCCTCGTTTGCGAGCTTCGAGATCGAGCTTTGTTCCAGGGCGCACATAATGGGTGACGTCAGCGATGTGAATGCCGATTTCAAAGTTTCCATTTTCTAGCTTTTTTATTGAAAGTGCATCATCAAAATCTTTTGCATCATGAGGGTCAATAGTGAATGTGATGGTATCTCGAAAGTCTTTTCGCCACTTCATTTCACTTTCAGGAACTTCACGTTCATTCAAAAGTGTACGTGCCTCTTCTTCAATCCCATCTGAAAATCCGCTTTCAAAACCGCGACCAAGGAGAATGGCCTGCATTTCTGTTTCGTGTTCCCCTGCCTTACCTATCACTTCAAGCAATTTTGCTTGAGGTTCTACTTTGGGGTCATCCCACAAGGTGAGTTCTATGAGTGCTTTGTAACCTGACGCTGGAGTGTCTTCTGGTACATTGGCTACTGCAAAACTATTACTAATACGAGGATTGTCGGACTTTAAAATCCATCCTCCTTTTTCTTTTGTAAGTATCCCAACGAATTGATTTCGTGCTCTTTCGATTATTTTGAGTACTTTTCCTGTGGCTCGTCTATCGTGCGCGCCTTTGGGAGAAATTTCTACTTCAACAGTGTCTCCATTGAGTGCAGTACTAACGTCAGTGCGCTCAATGAAGACGTCTTCAGGCAAATCTTCATGTGCGAAAAAACCAAGGCCGCCCTTGGTGATACTGATAATTCCTTGCATAGTGCTCTTGCTTCCTTTTTTGTTTTGTTGCATAACGTTCTATCAACAGTAATGAATGTAATTAATATGTTGCCACATGATAACATTCTTTTCAGTTGATCATTTACTTCTCCTGAAAGAGAAGTTATGGGCGCTCCCTTATTTTAGGGGGCGTCTAATAATATGGACTGAAAACTAAAGAAACTACAAAAGTACCGAGAAGTGTAGACATTAAAAGATATTTCGGTATAGTTGCGCACATTCGTCTTAGGTGACGGGAATATAAAAATGTTAAAAATACGACTACAAAGAATAGGAAGAAAAAATGACCCATCATTTCGTGTGGTGGTGACTGAGCATACCCGTGGTCCTAAAAGCGAGAAGCACGTGGACCGAGTAGGTTTCTACAATCCTAAAACAAAAGAGCAAAAACTTGATGCAGAACGCATTACACACTGGATTGCTAATGGTGCACAACCTAGTGGTACCGTGCACAACATGCTTTTAAAAGCAGGGATTATAAAAGGGAAGACGATTAACGTGCTTCCGCAAAAATCTCCTGTAGTTAAGGACCCCGAGGGAACTGACGAGTCCAAGGACTCTACTTCCGACGGGGCAGGAGAAGAAGGCGCAGCCCCGTTAGAAACAGGAACTAACAGTTCCGAAGATTCTAACGGGGAAGATGCTCCAGTAGCAGAAGAAGGCGGTGAGGTTAGCGAGGAAACTACTGAGGCTCCCGCAGAGGAGGAAAAGACAGAAAAAAAGGAAGAGACTCCTGCTGAAGAAGCGGTTGAGGAAAAAAAGGAAGAACCTGCCAGCGCCGAAAAGGCAGGCGGAGAAGCTCCAGTAGGGGAAGAGAAGACAGAAAAGGAAGTGTAAGTTCTTGGACTTACCATAGTTGCATGCAATAATAAATGTGTCGTCTGCAAAGCAGGCGGCACATTTTACAATTTATAAATAGCTAATCAGAACGATATGGAAATGGATCAGGATTTTCTAGAATTTGTAGTAAAAGCGTTAGTAGACAACCCCGATAGCGTTAAAGTTAATCGAACAGTAGACGAAATGGGCGTACTTTTGACACTAGATGTACACAAAGACGATATGGGTAAGATTATCGGGCGAGCGGGAAACACAGCAAAAGCAATCCGAACACTCTTGCGAGTAGTAGGTATGAAGAACGATGCTCGAGTGAACTTAAAGATTAACGAACCAGAAGGAGGTATGCCGAGAGAGCGTCGCCAAGAAGCTCCAGCAGCGCAAGCACCTGCAGCAGCGGAAAATACTGAAGAAAACAAAGAAGACGAAATGTCAGACGAAGAAAAGAAGGCAGCTTCAAAATCAGTTGACGAAGCAATGGAAGACTTGGGCCTCTAGAAATATAAAAAGATATTTAAAAACTCCGCGAGCTTTGCTCGCGGAGTTTTTATTTTAATAATAGAAATATCATGAAGGAGTGATATTGACTCTATACACAGGTTATGTTATAATATATATAGGTAACAAAGGATAATCCCTATGAAGATTCTGGCTTTTTTGTGGAGAATCCTTCGCGGGATTATTCGCACTCTCC
>JAESTJ010000029.1 GCA_016763615.1 Minisyncoccota bacterium
CCTACCCGGACTCGCCGACAAGCACTCCTTCCAGTCGTCTTGTATACCGGCTCCGTCTTTCTCGTTCAAGACGAACAGAATAACAAAAGGCCTCAGTGTTCCACACTGAAGTCCTTTGTTATTTGCTGTCGGACTTGGACTCGAACCAAGATTAACTGGACCAGAACCAGCCGTCCTACCATTAGACGATCCGACAATATACAAAGTGCACCTAAAAACGGTGCGTTTTGTATAGTACACGCTTTTTATTGGGAGGTATAGACTACCAATCCATTCTTTCCCCCCTAAACCAAAACTTTCCTGATTCAACATCTTTTTGACTAAAATCATAAATATATCCCGCTGCTTCCTCTGGAGTAAACTCAGCGCCTGATCCACCCATATCGGTCTTTGTCCACCCTGGATGCACCGATGCAACGGTAATGTTGTCGCTCTCAAGACGTTTTGCCAAAGTTACCGTGAACATATTGAGTGCGGTTTTTGAAATTTTATATCCTGGATACCGAGTGCTCGTAACATCACGCGTTAACTGTCCTGCACTTGAAGAAATGTTTATGATTTTTCCGCCGGAGTTGATAAATGGAAGTAGGCTTTGCGTTATAGCTATTGTTCCAAACAGATTCACTTCAAGCGTATCACGCAATCTTTCGATTTCGACACTCTCATCATCTTTATCAAGCAGTACCCCTGCATTGTTTATCAGTACATCTATCTTTATTTTTTCTTCTACCATCTTATTCGAAACTCTCTTGATAGCTTCATGATCTGTAATATCTAGATTTAAAACTATGAGGTCTTTATGGGTGTAATCCAGTTCACCAGTGAGAGAAGTAGCAAATGCTCTCCATCCCTCCTTGAGAAATTTCTGAGCCAGAGCCTTACCTATTCCTCTACTTGTCCCTGTAATAAAAACTGTTTTCATACTCTAAACCTTAGCACATAAAAATCTACACTCCTTCGTGCAACGTATTGCTCTGTTCTATTCCTCTGCTATTCTTCTTTAGTGAAACGACTAAAAATTCTTACATGGAACCTGGGCTTTGGTGCAATGGGTGCTGAGGCAGATATATCTTTCGAGGGTGGTCTCAATTTTATTCCTTCTTCAAACAAGGCTATCTCTCGCTATGTCACCGGTATACAAAAAACTCTCTCCGATGCAAAAGCTGATGTATATCTCTTACAAGAGCTCTCAAGCGGCAGCTTCCTTAACCACTGGCATAATCTTCGCAAGTCGGTACAAGAGGCACTCCCCGAACACTCTCGTTCATCTGGCTCTAACTTCTCACTACCGCTCTATTTTGATTTCTTGCGAAACGAACACGGTATGAGCACATATGTAAAGAAACCTCTCACGATAGACAAAAGACATACCAAGTTATTCAAAGACAGCGAACGCTACTACAAAATATTTCCTCGATTTGATTTTGCTCTTACCTCAACAGTGAACATACAAGGAACAAAACCAATAGCCTTCGTAAATACCCATCTCTCTTCTTTTGATACGTACGGTGCGATGCGCATCGCACAATTTCTGGAACTTATGAAGTATGTTAAAAAGCTTTCTAAAGCTGGTTACGCAGTTATTGTGGGAGCTGACTGGAACATGAATACCGGGAAATATAATTTTATTGGAACTGACGAATCGCAATATAGAAATCATATTCATGATTTTCCTACCCATCTTTTACCTAAGGGTTGGTCTGCGCACTTCACCCATGACATTCCTACTGTCCGAACTGCAAACCGCCCGTATATTAAAGGAACATCTACTACTGCTACGATAGATGGTTTCATTTGCTCTCCGGAAATAAATGTTGAGCAAATACAGACACTCGATTTGCACTTCGAAAATTCAGACCATAACCCCGTGGAAATGATCGTTTCTTATTAAACCTTACATAACGAAACTGCTCCGTAGCGAGGATTTCGTTATTCGGAGTTACTACACTCCAAAAACATTTGCGAGTACGTGCCCCACACCAAAAGCTATTGCAGCGGCAGTACCACCAATAAGAACATTACGGATTGCCGTTCGTATTGGATTCTTTCCCAATTTAGAACCAGAAATATATCCTACTCCAGCAAAGGCAATCATCGTGGCTATGATAGAAACCTGTATCGCATATGGCGCAAGAGAAGGTTTCCAGTAGGCGCCGACAAATGGCATGAGTGGAATTAAGCCAACAAGTGCAAAGGATACAAATGTGATGATTGATTTCCTAATAGGGCGTTTTACATGAGCATGCTCATGCATCGACTCTTCCGACACAGCTGATAGATAACTCGAAGAACCCATAGAAAACGCATCCGCCAAAACATTAGCAAAACCAATGATGAGAATAATACCTGCTGGCAATGCAGCCCCAATTGACCCTGTGACAATTGCAAAGGTCGTTACCAGTCCATCCATACTGCCATAAATAAATTCAGGCAAGTATGATTCTTTTTTCAGTTTTTTCTTAGCTTTCATCAAGTGCTTTTCTTATACCATGGACCCCATCCTTTCCATGAACAGAACGTCCTAGTTTAATTAGTGTATCAAAAACTACTGGTACTTCGAGGTAATCTATGAGAATAGCTGCCCACGCAAACCAGGGAGATAGTATTGTATTACCCTGCTCACTAAACGTTGTAATCACAAATTCATCAGTAATCCAGAAAATATGAAGCCACTGAGAATGCAGTAGCGTGAGCATAAGTACAGCGTTCAGTTTCTCACCTCGCCGCCATGCATCAACATATACTAACGTCATAGTGAACAACGCCGGTATTTCAGTGAAATCTATGAATACCATCACATTCTCCCATATATCGGTAAATTCAAAAAAAGGAATACCGAGTGCCCGTGACGCTACAACATCACCTCCTAACCAAACAAGGTGCACAATCTGCAACATAAATAACCCTGCAGCAATTGACACATTCAGCGTGTAATTGCGCTCATACCACGCCCAAAATCTACTTACCATAAGTTTTATATTCTATTGTTAGTGTTCCAAACAAACCTTCACAAACTCTGTGAACAGAGGATGCGGTAATAAGGGTCGAGCTTGAAGTTCAGGATGAAATTGTGTTCCGAGGAAAAACGGGTGAACACTCTTTGACAATTCTGCTATTTCCATGAGTTTTTTGTTGGGAGATGCTCCAGAAAATACGAGTCCAGCGGTTTCTAGTTGTCCAATATACTCAGGATTCACCTCGTAGCGATGTCTGTGACGCTCCTCTACTAAATCTTTCCCGTACGCCTTGCGTGCGATAGTTCCTTTCTTTAATTGCGCTGGATATACACCAAGACGCATAGTTCCTCCATAATTTCTATTTTTAATTTTTTCTTTCTGATCTTCCATTATGTCGATGACTAGATGCTCCGCATCTTTATCCATTTCTCTGGTTGTTGCTCCTTTCAAGCCGAGCACATTTCGTGCGTATTCTACAACTGCCAACTGCATACCATAGCAAAGTCCAAAATATGGAATTTTATTTTCCCGAATATATTTAATAACTTTTATCTTTCCTTCGATTCCTGTAGTACCAAAACCTCCTGGAATAATAATCCCATCAAACTTTTTAAGCTCAGAGAGTTTCTTTTTGCCTGTCTCAAAATCACCTGAAGAAATCCATGTCAAAATTGGCTTAGCACCCAAATTATATGCTGAAAATTTTATTGCTTCAATAACTGAGATATATGCATCTGAAAGTACGAAGTCCCCAGTAGAGAAATATTTTCCTATCACCGCAATATGTACTTCCTTTTTTGGATTATGCACTTTCTTTGCAAATGCAGCCCATTCCTTCATTGTATGTTTTGTTGGTTTCTTTTTGAGTTTTAGAGCTTTCAAAAGAAGTTTAGAAAGTCCATCTCGTTCAAAATTAAGGGGTACATCATAAATACTATCGATGTCCGGTGCCGAAATCACATGATCAGGTCGAATATTACACTGCTCAGCAATTTTGTCTTTTCGTCGCTCATCGAGCTCTTCTTCTGATCGTCCTATCACGAAATCTGGCTGCACCCCATATGAGTTAAGTTGACGAATAGCGTTTTGTGTAGGTTTTGTTTTCATTTCCCCCACTTTTGATGGTATCGGAAGGTACGTAACCATAATAAAAAGTATGTCGTCAGGATTGCGTGATTTCATCACGCGAGCAGCTTCAATGAACATGGCATTCTGAAAGTCACCGACGGTTCCTCCGATTTCAATGACACTTATTTGTGAGCCATTTATGGCAGCAGCTTTCTCAAATCGATCTACTATTTCGTCGCGCACATGAGGAATCGCCTCCACACATTTTCCATCGTATTCAAGATTACGCTCACGCTCAATAACCTTAGAGTAAACCATTCCACTGGTAACATAATTTTCCTCAGGAAGATCACGTCCAAGAAACCGCTCGTAGTTTCCCATGTCTTGATCAGTTTCTAATCCGCTACGAAGAACAAAGGTCTCACCGTGCTCAGTTGGATTCATCGTACCGGCATCAACATTTAAATACGGATCAACTTTTACCAAGTTAACTTTATATCCATTTGCTTGAAGGACCTTACCAATTGAGGCTGATGCCACACCTTTGCCCACTCCTGACATTACTCCTCCCATAACAAATATGTATTTGTGTCCCTTTTTTTTCATGCGCACTGCAAATTTACTTGAATGTATTGAAAGCCATATTGCATCATCAAACTATAAATGTAAATAACGACGAACTGCTATGAAACTCGAGAATGCTCCAAGGAGGATTCCTGTTCCCACAAGTACGAAGAAAAGCCAGCCAATATTATTTCCATAGTATGGCAAAACATTAAATGAGCCAAGGAATGCTTGAGATGCTGGTCCAAGCCATATAGCTATCGGGTACAAGGAAAGTAAGGCAAGTAAACCAGCGGAAAACCCGTACAGAGCACCCTCTATTACAAATGGCCCTTGTACATACCAGTCAGATGCTCCCACAAGCTGCATCACGTCTATTTCCTCTTTAGTTGTATAGATAGCAAGCCGAATAGTATTAAAGACGATAAGAACAGAAGCAAAAATAAGAAAGATTGTGGTTACAAGTCCAAAACTCTCTGCGGCCCTAATTATGTCGGTGAGTTTTTCAATTGCAGCCCTATTTTGAAAATAATTTATCTTCTCTATTATTTGTATTTCACCTCCCAAGACTGTTTCATTATCAAGAAATTTTGCTATTCCTTCATACTGACTTGTTTCTTTGGCACGTACAGAAAGAGAAGCCCCCAGAGGATTCTCATCAAGTTCCTCAAGTGCTTGCAAAGTTAATCTGTCATCCTTATGGCGTTCACGGAAATTCTCCAATGCTTCTTCACGTGTCACATATGTAACAGTTGCTACCTCGGGTAACTCGGATACTAAATCACGTAGCGCTAGTATCTCGGGTTCCGGTGCATCGGTGAGAAAATATACATTAATATCTACCTTGTCCTGCAGTTGTGATAATGTGGCGTCCAGTGCGGCGCCAGCCATCATTAGCGCCCCAATAACAAATAACATTATGGCCATGATGAGTACTGTCGCAAACGAAACGAAACCGTTACGCAAAAAGCCTATGAGCCCAGCTCGAGATATTCTTTTTATGTTTGTTGAAAAAGACATTTCTAGAAAATTATAGCATCTACACTATAAAACATAGTGCCCACTCTTATCGTCGCGTACTATTCGTCCTTCGTCCATGGTAATAACACGTTTGCCGAGGGAATCGATTACCCCTTTATTGTGAGTAGTTAAAACTACTGTCGTACCGAGGTCATTAATTTTTTTCAAGATTTGTACAATCTCGTACGTACTGATGGGGTCGAGGTTTCCTGTTGGTTCATCTGCCACTACTACATCGGGCTGATTTACAAGGGCACGTGCAATTGCCACACGTTGTTGCTCTCCTCCTGAAAGCTCGTGAGGAAAACTATCCATTTTTTCAGAAAGATCTACTAGGTCAAGTACGTGCGGTACATCAGCAGAAATATCTTCATCATGTGCTCCAGCCGCTTCCATCGCAAATGCAATATTTTCGTACACTGTTTTAGTGGGAAGCAGGCGAAAATCCTGAAAAACTGTTCCTATTTTCCTTCGTAAATTATTGAGTTCGTGTTTACCAAAATGTGCAATATTGTTTGACTCAAAAAATACCGCTCCTTCACTAGGAAGTTCTTCGGCAAATATCATTTTTATAAGCGTTGTTTTCCCCGAACCTGAATGCCCCACTATAGATATAAATTCTCCTGGCTCTATTGTCAGGGTCACATCATCAAGTGCAGCCGGACCGCCATTATAGAATTTCGTAACTTTGTCGAAGTAAATCATGTATGAATAAATTGAATTACAGATACTATTATACAGGCTGGGTTGCACTCGACCAAACTCTAGGAAGCCTGAAAACTAACTCTCTAAAAATATCGACAAGTCCCCATTAAGTACTCCATCAACATTAGATGTTTCTACTCCAGTGCGATGGTCTTTAATTTTCTTATATGGATGCAGTACATACGAACGTATTTGACTCCCCCACTCTATTTTAGTATTTGACGAAATAGAAAGTCCCTGCTCTTCTTTCTTTCTATCTTCTTCTTGTTTTTTGAAGAGTTTTCCTCGCAGCACTTCGTATGCCTTTTCTTTGTTGCGAGCCTGATACCTTTGGGCACTACTCTTCACGGTGATGCCCGTTGGTTTGTGCGTGAGCCGTACGGTGGTTTCCACTTTATTTACGTTTTGCCCACCTGCCCCACCTGTGCGAGAAAATTGAATTTCAACGTCTCCATCTGGAATTTCCACTGCCCCCATTTCTGGTAATTGAGGAACAACTTCAACAAGAGAGAAACTTGTTTGTCGTTTACCTTGCGCGTTGAAAGGGCTTATTCGAATCAACCTGTGCACACCAGACTCATTTTTCAATGTTCCATATACATTTTTACCTAAAATCTCGATAGAAATACTACGGTACCCAGCGGAGCTGATATTTTCATCCAATATAGTAGCTTCCCATCCTTTATTTTCAATAAATTTACGATACATCTGAAAAAGCATTGCAGAGAAATCTTCTGCGTCGTCACCTCCTGCACCTGAGAGAATACTCAGTACCGCTGGACCTCTATCATATTTACCTAAACCTTCTTTTGCATCTTTAAGTTCTTGGAGTTCTTTTATAAGGCTTTGCGCTTTCGCCGAGTCACTCCAAAAACCCACCGCGTTCATGAGATTCTCTATATCTTTGATTCTTTCTTCTGATTTTTCCATGAGCCAACCCGGGGACTCGAACCCCGTACCTACGGTTTACGATACCGTTGCTCTACCAGATGAGCTAGGTCGGCATATTTACTTGGTGATTACTACTATATCAACTTTAATCATTTTTGTAGTACTCTCATGGTTTGTTAATAAGAACCCGAGCTTCTTTAACTCTTTTACTTACTACTCTGTGTTTCCTACCATTTCCTTTATTTAACGCTGCGTAAGTAGATGACAAAGAATCACAATTAGGGCAAAGTAGGCGAAGGTTGAATTCCTTATTGTTGCGCCAATTACCATCTATGTGGTCTGCAACCAAAGGAACTAACCTAGTTTTAGGGTTAACTTCTTGCCACCCACACAAACAACACTTGTTATTAAATTTTTCTCTTAGATACCTCTTAACGTAGCCAGAAACCACCCCCGTATTCATCAGACCTTTCTCCTCGCCAGCTTTCCACTTTTCAACTGATTTTTTATACTGATACTTTTGTTGGCATGAATTACTACAATACTTATAACCAAAACATTTTGGCTCTTTACCACAACTCAAACATGGCGTACGTGGTTTTTTAAGATTGACCATACATACAGTATAGCAACATGAGACCAGAACGAAAACTATACTCTGGTCCTAAGTTGAGCCAGGAAGCGGAATTGAACCGCTGGCCTTTCGCTTACCATGCGAACGCTCTACCAACTGAGCTATC
>JAESTJ010000004.1 GCA_016763615.1 Minisyncoccota bacterium
AATAGTACTACTCCTTCAACAGCCTTTAGGGCACGGGATACTTCATACGAAAAGTCGATATGTCCAGGTGTATCAATAAGATTAAGGGTGTATTCCTTGTCACCACTTTTCCAATTCATTCGAACTGGCTGCATTTTAATAGTGATGCCACGCTCTCGCTCCAAGTCCATTTGATCAAGCACTTGGTCGCGCATTTTTCGCTCAGGTACTGTATTAGTAACCTCAAGCATTCTGTCTGCCAAAGTGCTCTTACCGTGGTCAACATGGGCTATGATGCTAAAGTTTCGTATATTTTTCATAATTTATTATCTATCTGTACTACGTTCTGAACCTCCTGAAAAGATAGGGGCGTACTTCCAGAATTTATTATGCAGAGCTGCTGAAACTTCTTTCATTTCTTTATTATCTAAAATGTATAACAATACTCCCCCAGCTATGATTCCTACGACGCCTGCCATCAGTCCCAATGAGAAGACTCCAATAAACGTATTGATGTCGAGAATTCCATCTGAAATTTGCAAGGTTTGATGTGCGAAGAATCCCGCGACAATTGCAGCTGAAAAACTTTGAAAAAGCGTTTTACTAATATGGCGGTGTAGTGTTCCAAAATCTCGCTCATAGAGAACAATGAACACGAGCACATTTACTACAGAGAATATAGCGTATGAAAGTGGAAGCATGAGTATCTCAGTACCTGCAATACCTTCTACTCGTAACAACTCTTCGATAAAGAACCTCCATACATCACTGTGCTCAAATAGCCGAACGAACAGATATGCTCCAACGACAATTCCTGTCGCAGTACTCACATTAACTACCAGAGGTTTTCGAGTCTCCCCTGCGGCATAGTATCCACGTACAAAAAGGAGAGAAAGAGCCTGCGCAGTGAGTGATACTATGAACAATGCAAGTGCTGCTGCGGTAAGACGAGTATCTGCCCAGTCGAATGCCCCAGCTCCTAAAGTTACCCGTACAATGTGGGCACGCAACACAATCACTAATGACATTAACGGAAGTGACCAAAAAATGATGTGTCGTGATGCGTTTATAATTTGCGTATTAAAATAGTCTTTTTTGCCGAGTGCAAAGAATCGTGACAACGTTGGGAACGCTGCGACAGAATAACTGGCACCAATAATTGAAAGAGGTGCGGCTTGTAAATTAAACGCTAAAGAGAATATCGACACAGCGCCAGCTCCAAGAGTTGCAGACATAATTACTAGCGAAAGAAGTGCCACCTGATTTGCTGCGATTGAAATAGTTCGAGGAATAGAGATGGAAACAATTTTCCAAAGCTCCTGTGCATTAATTTTAAAACTCGCTCGCTTAAGGTATGCCGAGCGACGTATAAATGGCACTTGTATTGCCATATGAAAGAAAGCTCCGATGACTACTCCGTATGCAATCCCTTGTAACCCAAATATTGGATAGAAAAATGCGATACCAAAAATGATACCCATGTTATACAGAAGCGGAGCAAGTGCGTACAAAAGATACCGTCCGCGCACTTGTGTAACGCTCGCCAAGATGCCTGAGACGCCCAAGAAGATGGGTTGTAACAGTAAAATTCTACTCAGTAATAAGAGAGTATCTCCTTGCGCTACCAGTGTGGGGAAAAAAGCAGACAAGATTTGCGGCATTAAAATCCATAGTGCCACTGTTGTAAGGAGCATCGCTATAGAAAATCCCGCCAACACATTTCCAATCATTTGATGCCTGTCTGAATCTTTATCAGCTTGCGTAAGTAACGGCACTAATATAAAAACTGAAACAAGGGAGGCAATCGACACGAAAACAATATCAGGAATACGAAAAGCAGCATAGTACGTATCAAGCAACCCCCCAGCTCCAAAAGATGATGCAAGGAGCCTGTCACGGAAAAGAGCAAGAAACGTTGAGAGAAGTGCGAAAAAACCTAAAAGGTACGCCGTCTCATGTAGACCACGTACCTCTCCTTCCACGAATCTTAAAATTCTTTGCATTGACAGCTACACTAGCACAACTTATTGCTCGTTTGAAACAGGAAGTTCACCAAAACCAGTTATGACAGGCGCATTATCACCCAATGCATCAAATGCTGAACCCCCTTCTGTAATAGCTGCGATGATTGACTGCACTTCAGTATTTTCAGGGTTAAGTGCCGCTATTCTCTCAAATGCTGCAAGTGCACCTTGAGAATTATCAACTTTGTCATACGCTAACCCCAAGAAGTACAACGCATTTGAATATTGCAAATTTATTGCGATTGCTCGTTCAAGTACTGGTACTACCTTGTCATATGCTCCAACGCTGTAGTGTAAAATACCAAGTTGGAAAAGTAATCCAGCATTACCTGGCTGCAAAAGTACTGCTGCCTCTGTGGATTCTATTGCTTTCAAAACATTTCCTTCCCTAATTGAAATCTGTGAGAGAAGATAGTATGCATCGGTATAGTTACTTTTTAAACCAAGTGCTGACTGAGCATACACCTGTGCGTCTTCTAAGTCATCTTGTGAAAGAGCAAGACGGGCAAGGCGTATTGGTATCGCCGGATTCTTCTCATTTCGTGAAGCTGCCTCTCCATAGGCTTGCACAGCACTTTCATATGCTCCTTCGATCCCCAACGGAACAAGGCTGGCATATACATCCGCAAGAGTGAGCCAACTTTGATAGTTCCCATTGTCAGCAGCAACCGTTCCTTGTGCAGCACTAATAGTTTTTGAAAGCTCCTGTTGGAAACGCTCTCGTTGTATATCGATATCTTTACTTTCTTCATTAAGAGTTTCCGATAATCGAACAAGCCCAATACGAGTTTGCAATTGTAGACCACGCACATCTTCTCCGATAAGCGAAATACGACTTGCTATATATTCAGCTCGAGGTAAATCGTTACTATTCGCCGCGACAATTGCTCTTGAAAGTAAGCTACCTGCAACAATACGTTCTGAATTAATCGCGAGTGCCCCAAATGAAGCTACTGCGATAAGAAGTACTACTCCTGTAAGAACAATTCCTGAAGAATAACTTTGCTGTGCCTGTACTGAACGAGTTCGTATAACCCCCACTATTTGAGCCGATGCAATAGCAATTCCAATGAGAGCAAAGGTGTACGCTAACATAACCGTCTGAGGCACGTATACAATCGAAAGAGCCAGTAGGTACCCAGCTCCCACAAAAGATGATACGGCTATGTACATATGTGCAGGTTGTGCAATTCGCTTCGCAAACATTCTAAAGCCAAGCTGAATGAAGGACGCTAAAAACAGCAGCCATAATACCCCCAGAACCAAACCACCAGTGATAAAAGCAGTCGGAATAAGACCAACACCAAAGTTAAAGTCGGTATTCCAAAAGTTAGTTTCATTTACGACAAGCGGTTTGTGAGCTATCCAACCCCTACTGAATGAGTTTGGACCAACACCAAATAGTGCATTTTCTTGAAATACTCCAGTTCCTACTATTACTGTTCCCTCCCAAGATGGGCGAACGTCTATATACGCGATATCAAAAGTTTGAGATATTCTCTGCCCGATTGAAGTACCCGCCACGAGGAACACAATACTTACTATAAGTATAAATATACTTGGCAAAAGCCTCCTAAACGGAACGCGGGGCCTAAACTTTCCACTATCCCTATCGTACGAGGCGTCTGAAAAAATGTAGATGGCAAGAATAAACGTAATGAGAGCGAGAACTGCCCATACAACGGTAAGGTTAACTACTGCGAGCAAAAACAGTGCTACAGCGAGTATGGTATATAATCCTCCGCGAATAAGTCTCCTAGAAGAGAATAATGCTAAACCTGAAAGAGACATCATTAATGCTAAGCCACTAAAAACTGCAAGATCATTCCAGCTTCCAAGTAATGTAGCAGTAGGGTCACTAGAGAAAAGACTTGGGAATACCAAGTCGGCCCCAAGAATAATTCTCGCTATCTGGAAGATTCCTAGTATGAGAAATGCTGCTAACGCCGCCTGCTGTAAGCGAATAACGTGAGCTACTTTGGAAGTGGTTAATGCTACTACCACGAGAAAACCTACGAATGTAAACATCGAGAGGACTGTGTCTCGCTCAAAACCGAAACCAACAAGAGACTGAATTATGTTACTTGATAGAATGGACGTAAGAAAATAGCCTACAACTAACAAGAGAGCCGTCCACAACACATTTGTACTTGGAAATTCTACCTTGTGTTCGTTGAGACGTGCTATAGACCAAAGGATAAGAGAAGAGAGCACCCCAAAGGAGAGTATTGCCATTTTTACCATTGGAAGTGGCAGCCATGTCGCTGGTAACACAGCAAGAGGAAGTAAAAACACTACTATGAAAAGAATGATTCTGGCGATAGAGTCGAGTCGTTCTGAAAGTTTATTAGTTGTTTCTGATATTTCCATATGCGTATTGTATGTATAAAATAATAATTTGTTCACTCCATTATATCAGTAGTAGATGGCTTTTCTATCCACACAAAAATGAAAAAGATAAAAGAAAAGGCCGCCCTTACGGGCGGCCTTTTCATATTGATTACTCGTGGCTATAAGCCGGATTCTGTCCATATATGCTATCAAACATACACTGTGTAGTCATTTGTCTTGCATTACTGTTACCAGTAATGTCTTTGCGGCACTCCTACATAAAGTAGGTACGACCTTGCACGTAGATAGGAATTTTGCCGTTTCACTTTTATGTTTCCATAAAATTACTCCCTAAGGAGCCCTCGGCATCTCTGCTTTGGCGTCACTGCTCGCATCCCTAGCGGTCACACTACGCTGCGCTCCGCGCTTCCTAAAGCGTTTAGGTGTTAGCGTTCAGCGTCTAGGTGCGACGAAAGCGAAGCTTTCGTCGTTGTTTTTCCTATACGCTAAACCCTGTACGCTAAACGCTAAGGTTGCGCGAAATGCAATGTAGTGCAACCGCCGACGGGCGTTACCCGCTACCCTTTCGTCGTATCGCGCAACGCGCGATACTCCTTTAGGGATTAGGTGTTAGGGGTTAGCGTTTAGTAAACTAAACCCTATACCCTAGACGCTAAACCCTGCGAGTATCACACTCTGTGTGATACTACGATACGTGTCCGGACTTTCCTCACAAGTCACATCGTGCGTAGCACGATGTTCAAGCTTTAAAGCTACGTAGCTTCATAGCTGTAAGCTGAACGTCATACTGCGTATGATGTGACCAGCGCGACTACCCAACACGAGTCCAAATATTATACAATAAGTTATAGTTTCGTACAATACTCCAGTTAACTGGAGTATTTACTCTACTTTTTCCAATCAGTAATTAAAATTCCTTTTCCGCGCTTGGTTACCACAACTTTCTGTTTATCTCTCCATTTGAGTTTACGAATAACATCGATAGGTAACGTGACTGAAATACTCTTTCCGCTACCTGTCCTCGTTAATTTTCTAATACTTCTATCTTCTAGTTTACGTCTTGCCATATACAAACATCCTACCATGCACTTGTACTGAATTAACTCTAGAGCTAGCTCTAGAGTTAATTCAGTACAAACTATTTACCCAGTGTACTCAAGGCAATCCCTCTACCCGCATAATACTTTATGAACTCTCTAACTGAAATCGTGTGATTCTCCTGAGTGCTGTGACTTACAAAACCAGACGGGTTATGTAACGTTAAAGTCTTCATTTTTTTATCATATCCAATAACTAAAACTAAATGTCCTCCCTTCTGGTGCGCCTCTGCAGTTTTATATCCTCGAACGTTTGGATTTACCGAGACCATGACCAAATTTCCGTCTGAAAGTAATTTATATAAGCCACGGATATTGAGTCTTGTATAAACTTCAGCACGTACACCATAATTACCAATCCAATTAGCAAATTCTTTATATTTCATATCTGAAATTCCACTAAACTCCTTATCGTAGACTTCGTGTTTCAAAGCCTCTTTCGCAAGGGAAACTATCCCCTTATTATTCCCTTTGGAATATTGCAGTGCCATAGAAGTACAAG
>JAESTJ010000005.1 GCA_016763615.1 Minisyncoccota bacterium
ACCCCGTTTGCCATGAGTCTAAACTCATTCAACTTGCATGCCTTATCCATGCCGCCAGCGTTCACCCTGAGCTAGGATCAAACTCTAATTTAAAGTGCACCGAAGTACATCTTTGTAAGTGAACGAAACAAAAGAAAATACATTCGCATTTTGCTTTGCAAAATGCTCATAGGGATTAGGCGTTAGGTTTTAGGGGTTAGTAAAACTAAACCCTAGACGCTAAACCCTGAATTTCAATTTGTTTCATTTGGTTTCTTTTGCGTAAAAAGAATTCTTTTTTGAACTATCGTAAAATAGTTCGGAATATTCAAGGACAAATAAATTAATATTTGTACTAATTTTCCTGGAAACTCGCTCCTTAGAGTCCGTCCAAAAATCTCATTCCATATCTATTTCCCACATTTTGCTCGATGGTTCAGTAAAACTTTTGCAGCAATACGTTTGCATTGCCTTAAAAATTTTCCTATCGCCCTCAAACAAAATCTGAAGAAATATATACGAAAGCAGATTTCAGTACAGACTCCTGAGTTCCAGAAAGATGATGATGATTGCTTAAGAATTCACATGAAAAGTAATTTCATGTGTTTTCAAAAATTTCATCTATATCGTTCAGCACATCAACCATTGAGCACTGAAACTTCTATCAAAAAACAAACATCCAACCGAAGCCAGACGTGCAAGCTATTATACGGATAACGAGGCTACGGTCAAGCTTAAAGGTCGTTGACTTGAGTTATTGATTATCGTATCTTCTACTTAGTAAAATAAGTACATTAACTTCAATCTAACCCTAAAACTCGGGAGGTCACTATGACAAAGATTGCTATTCTCGCAAATGGAAGTGAGGTGAAGGTAGCTAATGGAAGCGAAGAATGGTGTGCTACACACCGTGGTTTTGGGCACGTTGCCCCTTCTTCTCTTGCGCCAGATCCGAACCAACCACGAAGATTCATGAATCGTGTTGAGCTTGCGGAACTTGAAGAGAGCATAGGCGCTGTGGGTGTACGCCAAGATTTGGTGGTTACCCCAAAACATCTGGCTCCTTGGATTCAGGTCGATGAAGAAAAGTATGAAAATGCTTTCTTTATTATATGTAGCGGACATCGACGCACCGTATGTGCGTTAAAAAGAGACGTTCCTGCAGTACCGGTGATCGTACGTATCTATCCTAACGAAGCGGCGTACGAGGAAGATTCTATCGTACTTAATTCGCAACACGCTGGCTTATCGGCGCTTGAGCAAGGGTATGAGATAGCGAGACTCCTCAAGGCGAATAATAATAACTTCGCCCGTGTTGGAAAAATCAAAGGCAAAGGTCATTCATGGGCAAAGCGCAAATTTGTCTTAACTCGTTTAGCCCCTGAGCTTCAGGATCTGATTGACCCGAGTATTCAAGTTAAAAAGCGCCTAAAAGAGGCTGTTGCTTTCGAGTTGGGGAAGGTAGAAGTACCTACCCTAAAAGAGCTCGATATGCTCATAGCTGAAAACGGGGTCGAAGGTGAACTTGCTGACGTTTCGATTGAACACCTCGACGATACTGAGCGGCGATTCTTTTTGCAAAAACTTCTTTTGCAGCAAGCAGAAGCAGCCGGTGGAGGCTCTGCCCGAATGACTCGATTCATTCACACTCGTGTCATGGTACTTCCCTCATATCAAGGAGGAGCCACTGGCAAAACGCGATCAGCTAAACATCGTACTTCCGCTCAACGACTTGATCTTCTTTCATCGCTTATCAATATGATTGAAAACTCTGTACCAATAACTTGGAGTAAGCAAGATATTGATAGTATTCTGTATAATGCAGACTCAAAGAAAACTTCGAAAATTGCAGCTCGACTCGAAGCTGCATGTGGCTCACTCGACGATTTGCTTGATATTATAACGGCAGCAAGTAACGCTAAACCCAAAGGTTCTGGTTTCGTTGACACGATGGTTCGTGTCACCTATATCGGTGACGATGGGTTGCGAATGAACGAGAAACTTGTGCCACCTGAGAGATACATTACTCTTTGGGAATCAGGTCAACTGGGTTTTCAGGCTGATGGGACACCAAAGCCAGAACATCTACCGGATGTTTCGGAAGTGCAAAAAGTTGTAGCGACGGCATGACACGCCGCCGCAGCGCAATGTACAACAGGGAGTAGCCTCGGCTGCTCCCTGTTCTTTTTTTATATACGTATTATTATTGTATGCATGGAACTAGAGGCGGTTATCGCACTGACCATTCTTTTTGAACTTATAACCGTACTGTTACGGCTTATTTTAAAATTGCGAAGTCATGCGTGGCAGGAGCGTATTGGTATGCCCCGTATTCATCATGGTTACTTCGGTATGCTTTTACTGCTTACCTCGTACGCGTTCCCTGGAATTGCAGTGGTTTTATGGACTATCGGATGGGCACTAATCATTTCCGACCTCGTCCACCATTATACGGTGCTACCATTGCTTCGTATCACTGAAATAGATATAGAGATGCAACACTACGGCGTGAGCGAAACGGCAATATATCGCAAGGTTCTAATCACTTTTGCGGTACTTCTGGTTGTTGCCATACTATCTTCGGTTGCTACCACATTATGGTTTGCAATAATTGCCATGGTAATGATTTATGTATCAGAAGGACTTCAGAAAATACTCCCAAAATTTAAATGTCCGCAAGAAATTGCAAAGCACTTTGAATGAGGAACAGAGCCGGGCGGAGCAAGGCGACAATTCCGAATTTACATCGTGCACTTCGCGAATAGCAATGAGCGTTTAGTGCATACGATGAGAATGTTAGATAAGCTAAACCGCTAAAACGCAGGGCGTTTTAGCGGTTTAGTAAGGCTTTGATACTTACTTTTGCGTATGTTTAAGTACGGCTTTTGGTAAGAATCTTTTGCTCACGTAGTAGAACACTCCAACATTTATAATTGAAGCTCCTCCATCGATAATTCTTTCGACTACGGTTAATGGGTTGTCTAACACCATCCCTAAAATAATCCCTGCCAAAGCAAGTAGAGCAAAGTAATATGTAGAGCGTATTACAACAAGGTGTGTGTCTTTAATCACATATTTCTCTGCGATGTAATCAGAAGAATAGATGACTCCTGCAATCAGTAGACCAATAGAGACCACCCAAGCTATTGCAACAAATAATAGCCCATCGCCATTTTGCTCAAAAATACCGGGAAATAATGCTAAGAGTGCGAAGTATAATAATCCATATCCAATAAGTGGAATAATGAACCCCCCAATGACAAAATGCACTATGGCAACAATAGATGAATGAGACTGTTTCTTTTCTTTCATGTTTTTAGTATAGCATTACTTGTCCGTCCACTTTTGTACCGTCACCAAGAGTGGTGTCGCGATGAATAGCGACGAGAATGTTCCGGCGAGAACTCCGGCGATAAGTACGAGTGCGAAGTCTTGGGTTACATTTGTGCGCGGATAGTATCAAAATCATCAAGTGAAAGTTCAAGAACGCGTAGATTGTTGCGAACAACAAACCACGGCAGTGGCTTGTGACGAGGCACAACGATTGGACGGCGCAGACCCTTGCGCGTATAAATACGATGGTCACCCTTAGCTCTCTTAAACTCGCAGCCAACAAAACGTAAGAAAGTATCAAATTCTTTCCAATCGATAGGTTTACGTGACGCAACCATATACGAAGTTACAGTGACACTGCCATCGAATCCATAGAAACGACAACCGGTGGCTGCCACTTTGAATGTACCTTATGCCATCCTAAATCGGTAAGTACCTTGTCGAGTGTGTCCATGGCGATAAGTTCTTCAAAAAAGATTCCGACTAGTTCCGAAAAACGCTTCTGAACTTCCTCGTATGTCTTACCGGCAGTTGAAATATCAAGTGCTGGAGTATAAGCGACGAAACTTTTTCCTTCGCGCAAAATAGAAACCGGAAGCTCTACTTGTATTGAGTGCTTTTTCATAAATGTATAATGGCACTTGGTCTAATCAAAGTCAATTTAATGTACGCTCCTGCTTATTTCTCAGTCCACTTCTGCACCGTTACCAAAAGTGGTGTCGCGATGAATAGCGACGAGAATGTTCCGGCGAGAACTCCTGCGATAAGAACGAGTGCGAAGTCTTGGGTTACCTCTGAACCAATAAAGAAGAGTGCGAGAAGTACTGCCAGTGTTGTAAGTGATGTATTTATCGAACGTGCGTAGGTCTGGTTAAGTGACTTGCCAACGGTAAGTTCAAAATCTTCACGCCGATTATTTTCCTCGTTTTCTGAAAGATTTTCACGTACGCGGTCGAATACCACGATGGTGTCGTTAACTGAGTATCCAAGAATCGCAAGTAGAGCCATTACAAATAACACGTCTACTTCGGCTCCTAAAAAGTACCCAACTGCGGCAAACACTCCCGTTGGCACTATTACATCGTGAATAAGTGCAATTATAGCTATGACGCCATACTTCCATGAGCTCACTGGCTCACTCACCTTCCGAAAGGCTATAGCAATGAAGATAATAATCGCAAACATAACCGCGAGCATAGCTATCCATGCTTTGTTGCGTAACTCTTTTCCAATGGTCGGCCCGACTGAGTTAAAACGCTCAATAGTGCCCACACTCTCGCCCACTTGGGTAACTGTTGCAAATACACTCTCGCGCTTTGCTTCTTCAAGTGGTCGTACGCGAAGAATGAATTCGTTGTCTCCTGCTGCTCGCAGTGAATATGCACCAAGGTTAAGCTCATTTAACTGAGCTTCTAACTGAGTTTTTTCTGGACGCACCTCGTATCGGATTTCTGCAATTTCACCTCCAGTGAATTCGATTCCGAAATTGAGCCCGAAAAAAATTACCGAACCAATAGCCGCGGCCACAATGATTCCACTGATTATGAAGAAAACTTTA
>JAESTJ010000030.1 GCA_016763615.1 Minisyncoccota bacterium
CTCGTAGTTCCTTTTGTTCTGTCCCTTTGGTGACTACCACTAATGTCTGAACTTTCAATTCTTCTGCAAACTTGTCTACTAGAGTAAGTGTTTGGGCAGATCCTGAAATAGTAGCGGTGGCACTGTCTCCCGGACTCAAACCACTTTCCTTTCGTGCCGCTTGAATTGAGCGAATGAGCTCACGCACTTCCCCCTCCTCTTTAAGTTCAGATGTGATTTCTGTATCGAGTTCTACCATTTCTTTTAAAGATTCGTCATGCGCTACTTCTTTGACATTAATCTCATCCTTAACGAGCTCTCTGTATTCATCTCCAATAGCAATACTAGATATCAACTTTGCTAGCGGTTGTCGTACTTTTATATTCGCCTCTGCGCGTTTTTCGAGTGCTGCTGAAACGACTCCGCGTACACGCTCCATGTTTTCGAGTATTCTGGTGTTTGCTTCTTTCACTCCACACCAGTTCGCTAGGTGCACACTTTCGGAATCTTCATCGCGCTTAGTTTTTAACCATAACCAGTCGGCAATAAATGGGGTAAACGGCGCTGAAACTTTTGCATACTTACGTAGTACCCAACGAATAGTGCAGAGAGCTGCTTTTTTATCAGCTGCGTCTTCTGATTTTAAACGATCACGTGAGCGGCGAATGTACCACGTAGACAGGTCGTCAACAAACTCTCCCAAAGGTCGCGTTGCTCTATCGAGCTCATATGCATCCATAGCTTTGGTAACCTCGGCGTGCGTTTGTTGCATTCGGGCAATAATCCACTGATCGAGAATGTTTGTACTGTCACTCACGGGTTCGTGCTCAATGTCATCTTTATAGAGCTCATAAAATGAGTTTACATTCACCAAGCGCCCCATGACCTTGCTCGCTACTTGAGCAACTTCTTTTTCTGTAAAGTTAAAATCTTCAGCTCTCACTACGGGTGAGCTCAACATATAGAGACGCATTGCATCCGCCCCGTACGTATCAAGCATAAGAGTAGGATCGGGGTAATTCTTGAGCTTCTTCGACATCTTTTTGCCGTCTTCGGCCATAACCATACCGTTTACTATCACATTTTTAAACGCAGGTTTCTCAAATACACCACCAACAAGCACATGCTGGTAGTAGAACCATGCACGGGTTTGATCGGTTCCTTCGGCGATAAAGTCAGCTGGAATGCGCATTTCTACTTTTTCTTTATTCTCGAACGGGTAGTGATACGAAGCAAAGGGAACTGAACCAGAGTTAAACCATGTATCGAGTACATCTGGAATACGATGCATCTCTCCCTCACACTCACAGGAGTACACAACTTCGTCGACAACATCTTTATGTAAATCGGTTACTTCCACTCCACTTTTTTCTTTCAGTTCGGCTATGCTGCCAAATACATCCTCTTTGTCGCACTTTTCGCAGCGCCATACCGGAATGGTATTCGCCCAGAAGCGTTGTCGTGAAATTGACCAATCGCGTGCCCCTTCGAGCCAGTTGCCCCAACGACCCTTTTTCATATGTGATGGAGACCAATTAATTTCTTCAGCGTAGCTTAAGAGCTTGTCTTTCATCTTCTCAACAGCTACAAACCACGAACCTGTCGCATAGTTAAGAAGTGGCGTATCACATCGCCAACAGTGCGGATATGAGTGCTCATATTTTTCTTTTGCGAATAGCACGCCACGTTTAGCGAGGTACTTAATAATCGCTACATCAGTTGATTGATGATCATCAATAGGCTTCACATTCAGCCCGGCGAGTTCTTTCACTTCTGGCTTGATAATTCCATCCATTCCAAGGTGCTGGATGAATGGTAAATTGAATTCGTGAGCGAGCTCCATATCTTCTGCTCCAAATGCAGGGGCTTCATGTGCTATTCCCGTTCCTGTATCGGTGGTTATGAAATCGGCAGCGTACACTTTCCATCCATTTTCGCGATTTTCAAGAGTTTCATCATTCACGCATGAGTCAAATGGCGGAATATATTCTTTGCCTACCAACTCACTCCCCTTCATCTCTGCTACGATTTTATATTCGTCTTCACCAAATGTTCGCTCAAGAGCTTCCTTTGCAAGAATGAAACGTACTAAATTCCCTTCCCCTTCATCTTTTTTTTCAACGGTTACATAGTCGATACCTTTTCCAACGGCAAGCGCTACGTTTCCCGGTAATGTCCACGGAGTTGTTGTCCATGCAAGCATCGCGGTGTTTTCTTCATCCTTAAGAGGAAACTCTACGGTGACCGCTAAATCTTTAATATCTTTATACCCCTCGGTTACTTCACTTTGACTAAGAGTAGTCTCGCATCGTGGACAAATATGGATTGAGCGATAATCTTCGTATACAAGTCCTTTATCGAAGAGTTGTTTAAACATCCACCATTCACTTTCCATAAAAGTAACATCCATAGTGCGATACGCAGTATCCATGTTCGCCCAACGTCCAAAACGAGGCATAAGCTTTGCCCATTCACCACTTACTTCAGCTATTTTTGCACGGCAGATATCATTAAATTTTTTGACTCCAAGTTCAAGAATTTCTTTTCTTCCTGAAATATTTAATTCTTTCTCAACTATGTTTTCCAGTGGTAATCCATGACAGTCCCACCCCCACTGACGTTCAACTCTAAATTCTCGCATAGTCCAATATCTCGGTACAGCATCTTTAATAGCGCTTGCAACTAAGTGCCCGTAATGGGGAGTCCCTGTTGCAAACGGAGGGCCATCATAAAAAATGTAATCACCGTTTGGAGCATCACGTTCTACTGATTTATTGAAAATGTCGTTTGCTTCCCAAAATTGCAGTATTTCTTCTTCACGCTGTGCATTATCGGTTCTCTTGTCAGTCATAGAAGCTAATCCTACCAGAATATGGCTATAGAGCACAGCGTGATACTCTATATTTTATGTTAAAGAAAGTTCTCACCCATTTTAAAAAGAGTGACCCAATACTTTACGCAGCAATACTCTCTTTCGAGGGTGATCTGCGCAGCGGCCCACTGATTAAAAAAGATTTGTTTAGCAGCCTTTATCGCACCATAGTTGGTCAACAGCTCTCAGGCAAAGCAGCAAGCTCCATTTGGACAAAATTCAGTGCTCTTTTCCCTCGCAACAAACCCAGTGCCGTGCAAATTCTTAAAATGAATGATATGCGTTTACGAGAAAGTGGTATTTCATTTGCAAAAATACGCGCTATCAGAGACTTAAGTGAACGAGTAAGTAACCGTTCACTACGCTTACCATCACTTCATAAAAAGACTGGCGAAGA
>JAESTJ010000031.1 GCA_016763615.1 Minisyncoccota bacterium
AAACGGTCCGGGAAGTGGCACAGGCGTTCTTGAAGTTATTTCTGAAAACGATTTCGATTTTGGAGAAATATTGATGCAAGGAGGTTTTGTACGGCATAACTTTACCCTAAAAAATACTGGAGATGGACCAATTACTATACAAAATGCAGAAACAAGTTGCGCATGTACGGTAGCAAATATCGTTAATCAAGATGGTGATGCACTAGGTCCATTTGGTATGCAAGGTGGAGGACATACCCCGAATCCAAAAATCAATATGGAAATTTTGCCAGGTGAGGAGGTTGTTGTTGAAACAATCTACGACCCATTGAAACACGGACCTGATGCTACAGGTGAGATTATAAGAGAAGTATTCCTCAGTACTGATGCAGGCACAGAAGTATCTTTGAAGTTTAGAGGAGTTGGTGTTAAAGAATTTACAAAAGTTACAGGACCATCGCTGATATTCACGAATAAAGAATACGACTTTGGGCTGGTAAAGCAAAGTCAAGGTATTGTTACTACAGAATTTACTGTGGTAAACAATGGCACCGAAACAGTTATAGTTAATTCACTACCTGCGTCCTGTGAATGTACGCAGGCGTCAATCGACAAGAAAGTGATAGGTGTCGGAGAAAGCGCAACTATTACTGTGGCGTTTGATGCAAATTTACATCCTGAACCAGATGGAAGATTCTTTAAAACTATCGAACTTGTCTCTAACGTTGTACCTTCTCCAGAATTTAGAATGTATGCAAATGTAGAATATGATTTAGGAATGGATAAATTAAAACTTCAGGAACATGATGAGGTTGACGACCACATCGAAGAAGTAGATGGACATAGTGGCGCAGGATTTAAAAGTATTTCTTCAGCAGAACTTGAAAACATGCTTGCTAATAAAGATTTTACATTAATTGATGTGCATATCCCCGGGCAAGAGCATGTCCCCGGTACCGACTACATGATTTCGTATGAAGACATCGAAAAAGTTGCATCGGTTATCCCGAGCAAAAATTCTAAAGTCGTTCTGTACTGTCGCAGTGGAAATATGAGTAAAAGAACAGCAAAAGGTCTCGTGGAAATGGGATACACTAATGTAATTGAACTTGGCGACGGAATGAACGAATGGATTTCAGAAAATAGAGAAACGGTACCCAAGGGTAGTATTAGTAATTTATAATAACGAGTATGGAAAATAAAAATAATGCAGCAATGAGCGAAGGGGCTAAACGGTGGCTTGTCATCTTTGCTTTTTTGCTGTTTTCCGCATCACTCATCGGCGCCTTCTATTTATTTATGACGCCGGGTGAAACAGTGAACATAGCGTTTGCCTATGTTGTGGGTCTCACTATGATTGTATTACCGTGTACGCTGCCACTGGCATTTGTCATAGTCCCAATGGCTATGGGTAAGGGCGCAAAGAAAGGTTTGCTAATGTCTTTGTTCTTCGGGTTGGGAATTTCGATAACCCTTGCTCTGTATGGTCTTTTTGTTGCAATCATTGGAAAGTCGATTGGTTTAGATCAGGCTGTGGGGAATGCAGGTTTGGTGAGTAGTATTCTATTCATGGTCGGTGGATTATCGGCCTTTGTATTCGGGCTTTCTGAGTTGCGAATTATTAAATTCAAAATCCCAACGTACCAGGGTGCGTATCCAAAGTTTATTCAAAATCAAGGAGACTACATAAAAGCATTCCTTTTGGGACTATTTCTCGGTAACGCAGGTGTTGGTTGTCCAAACCCTCTTTTTTATGTGTTGCTAGGAAATATTGCAGTACTTGGAAGTGCTTCAAGTGGTTTATTGCTAGGATTTATTCACGGTGTTGGGCGCGCGACGCCACTTATTTTCTTGGCGGTGTTAGGAATATTGGGAGTTAACGCAGTAAGTGGTATCGCGAAAAAAACTGCCGTGGTAGCAAAGTGGACTGGCATCAGCCTTATATTTCTTGGTGCTTTTATCTTCATTAGTGGTGCTTCACACCAATGGTACGAAGACACTGTAGTTCATAAAGGCTGGAACCAGGTTGTACAAGTTGTTACGGGAGGCGATTCTAGTCGTGTTACAGAAATACAAGATCACAAGGAGGCTCCAGGAACGCCAATTGATCATGTTGACGAACCAACTACTCCAATTCCTGCCGCAAATGATCATGAAGGCCAGAAAGATTTGATTCCAGCACCATGGTCATGGATTACATTACTTGCAATGATCATTGTTCCGCTGTGGTGGTACAAGAGGAAGCAAAAAAATACATAAGTTGCTAATAGTTAAACAATTAAAAGTTAAAATAAATACTATGAAAAACAAAGTTCTATTCTTAACAATACCTGGATGTCACAACTGTGAAGCGGCAAAGGAGATTTTTACTGAAATCATGCCTGAATTTGCCGACACAGTAGAGGTTGAAGAAATAGATATGTCGACTCCAGAAGGACAAGAGATGGCGGGGAGGTACAGTGTTATGGCATCACCTGGAATAGTTATAAACGAGGAGCTATTTTCAACAGGAGGTGTGAATAAGGAAGAGTTAGTAGCAAAGCTAAAGTCACTTAGTGAATAAGGGGTCGTTAAAATTAATAATGTAATTAAAGAGTATGAAAAATTCAAATGTTACAAAAGTGGGGTATGTGGTAGGAGCCATTTCGGTAGGCTCCTTTCTAGTGTGCTCAGTATGGGGAGTATTTCTTCCATCTGTCGCATTAAAAGAACTGCACTTTCTGCTTCTACAACTAGTGTATCCAGGGTTTGCTTTCACAGCAATCGGATATGCCGTAGGAATACTTGAGGCCTTTGTGTATGGATGGATTATTGGAGCTTCGTTTGTGTGGTTGCACAAAAAAATCTGCACTCACAATTAAAACTTTAAATTATGGTGATAGAAAAGAAAGTGTACGTTTGCCCTGAGTGTGGGTACGAATATGAAAGTTTTGAGTGGGCCGAAAAGTGCGAGAACTGGTGTAGAGAAAATAAGTCTTGTAATCTAGAAATTATTAAACACGGCAGAAGCCCGAAAGAAGTAGGTTCTACATAAATCAATATGAGTGATAAATCAAAAAGTATATACTTCGGAATTTTTGCTGTTGTGTATTTAGGATATACGTTACTTTTTACTGGTCATGGTCTACATTTGACTAATCTCGGCATTACGCTTTTTGTACTTGCGTTGGCGGGATATTATTACGTGAAAAGTCGCAATTGACGTAATGCTAATATAATTGTTTGTTATCGATTTATTAACGGTTGTAGGTGGAATGCATTGATTCTAAAAAGAATCTAGATATAATTTGACACTATATAATGCACACTAATAATAAATCAGAATAATATGCAAAAATACACACGCGGAAATTATGCAACTCCAGCTTCAATAGTTATAGCAGGAGTTCTTATAGCAGGAGCACTCTTTTTTGCGCTTGGTAACCAAGCTCCAATTTCGGGAGGACAGCCAGTTCAGCAACAGCCAACAGCTATAGATACTACTGATCAAATTCGTCCACTTAGTAATGAAGATCATCGTAAAGGCAATCCTAACGCAAAAGTAACCATTGTTGAGTACTCAGACTTTGAATGCCCATTCTGCAAAAGATTTCACGACACCATGAATCAAGTTCTAGAAGATAGAGATGACATTGCTTGGGTATTTCGTCATTTTCCACTTGATCAATTACACCCACGAAATGCTCGTCGAGTTGCTGTTGCTTCTGAATGTGTGAATGAGCTCGGAGGAGAAGACGCCTTTTGGATTTTTACCGATGGATTTTTCGAGGTAACACCATCAAATGATCGGACTGACATATCTACAGTTATACCTAACTTGGTCGCAAAGGCAGGAGTTAACGAGACTGCATTCAATACATGCGTCGCAAGTGGAAAATATGATCAACATGTACAAGATGACGTGGATGATGCTATTGCAACAGGGGGACAAGGAACACCTTGGAGCGTTATTTTTGGAGAAAATGGAGACACACTGCCTCTTTCAGGAGCACAGCCAGTTGGTGCAGTTATGCAACTGGTAGAGATTATGCTAAAGAGTCAGTAGATTATAAGTGACCATGGATGTTATTAGGTCAGTATTACTAAGACCAGCATATGCTGGAATTGCCTTTGGGGTAGCTGTGGTGGTTTTCACATTTTCCATATGGCTTCCTAACTGGCGTCTTATCTTGACCGTTATTCCTTCTTCAATTATTTCATTGCCTGACAAAGTAATTCTGTTCTGGAATTTGTATGGTTCGATACAAACAAATTTTACGCTTGTTTCGGCTTCGTACACTATTGCTATTGCTATTTTGTTTGGGATTAACATCGTACTTTTTATTCACCACATCAAGATACGGCAGGGACCCCTTTCAGGTTCAACTTCTGCACTGGGTGTTGGAGGACTCATAAGTGGGTTTTTTGGAGTTGGTTGTGCGGCGTGCGGCACGTTCATCCTCACGGCTTTACTAGGATTGGTAGGAGGTGCAGGCCTTATTACGTTGTTACCCTTAGGTGGTGAAGAGTTTGGTATATTAGGAGTAGCCCTTCTTGGATACGCTATGTATTCCATCATCAAGAAAATAAAAGAGCCGTTAGTATGCGATACAATTTGGCCTAGCAATAACAAATAAATATGGACGGTAACACACAATTAACTATAGCTACATCCTTCATTGTTGGCTTCATTGTCGCTGATTTACATCTTCCCTGTGCGCTACAATAATAAGTGTTTATGAGCGCCCAGAGTGAATTTACTGAATATGTACTGGAATTACTTGAGCCACTCAACGGGCTCACCACTGCACGTATGTTTGGTGGAGTACTCTTAAAGGTAGAAGGTGAACAACTTGGAGTTTTATTTGGCGACACAGTATATTTCAAAGTCAAAGAAGCGAAACTACAGGAGCGCTACAAGGGCGAGGGCTCTAAGCAATTCACCTACACGCGGAAGGATAAAAAAGACCCTGTTGTGATAAAAAATTGGTGGTCAGTTCCAGAGTATGCAATGGATAGTAGTAGTGAGCTAGTGCGCTTGGCTGAGGAAATTTTAGTACAATAGTTGGTACTAACCTTATGTATATTCTCTATATTGGAAAAAGAACACGTAACAATTGAAATAGTGTGAAAAAATGGCTCTTTACAATCTTATTTACCGCAATAGCTGCTCTATTAGTTGGTATGGTCGGTGGGTTCTTTGCAACAAATGAAGCGTCCACAAATGACACGTCGAAGAATTCGAATGGTTCAGTGATCACTATATTTAACGAAGGAGGCACTGCAGGAGGGCACACGCCACGTGGTTTTTCAGGAATGGGGAGCGGATTGTTTGCAGGAGATAATCTAAATCCTAATTTTCCTGAAGGCGACGGAGTGCAGACATTTATTACGTTTGATGTATCACAGATTACAGATTCAGAAAAAGCATCTGCCGTACTTCGGGCTAACGACATAAAAATAAACGGCACTCCATTTGAAGATCTTGGAAACTTGGTAGTGGATGCTGTCTCCTATGATGTCTTTTCGAGGGATTTGTGGGACTCCAGCATAGTAGGTAGTGTGTGCACACTAGCAACAAAAAGAACAGATGCGTATGAATGTGATGTATCTTCCTTCATACAACAAATTCTTGCTGATGGAGAACAAAAGGTGCAATTCAGAATACGCTTTGAAAGTGCAGGAGATAGCGATGGAGAGCAAGATATGGTGTTTTTCTACATGAGAGACTCTAACAGCAACGAAGTAGGAGTATTTGAATTGGAAATTACAACTAAAATTGAAAAAGAAAAGACGGTAGCCATCATCGAAAGTGAAGAGCTGCATATCGTAGTTAATGTGTATGTTGTAAAAGATAGCGGAGAGATAAGCACAAGAAGAGATGTCGAAGAAGTACGACAGCTACTCGTACGTTCGCAAGAAATATGGAATGCAGCGGGGATAGTTCTCGATATTTCAATCGAAGAAATAGAGCTCACTCCAGATGTAGCACTCGCAGTTGCTTTCGGAAATTTTAGGGAATTGTATTCGACGTTCTCGACAGATAATACTGCCTTTAATATTTTTTACGTTAAGGGGCTACTTGGTCCAAATGGGATTGCATTACCTCCGAGACTTGCACTGGTAGCTGATATTACCTCGGTTGATGATTTTCGTGCCACTGCACACGAGATTGGGCATCTTTTGGGTCTTGTACACACACTGGAGAGTAGATCACGTTTAATGTTTGGAGGTGCAAATGGACGAGATTTATCGAATGAGGAAATTAACAGTACTCGTGCTTGGGCGAGTGCCCTTCAGTAATTAATTATATAGTCATGCACGATTATGGAATAGTAGAGCAGCAAGCCCCGGAACTTCAAGTAGCTAAGTGGGTCAACGAGCAGGGAAATGAGATTGATTCTGTGCACCTTTCTGATTTTAAGGGAAAGAAAGTAGTGATATTTGGGTTTCAGAGTTGGTGTCCAGGTTGTCATAGTAGAGGTTTGCCAACACTGCAAAAACTTGTAGCACACTACAAAGATCGGGAAGATGTAGTTTTTTTAGCAGTACAAACAGTATTCGAAGGTTTTGAAGTAAATACATATGAAAAAATGAAGGAAGTTCAAAACCAATATGCTCTTGAGATACCATTTGGACAGGACGTGGGAGATGCAGCAACAGATAATCGCTCTAGTGTTATGTATCATTATAAAACAGGTGGTACACCTTGGTTTATTTTCCTCAATGAAGAGCATATGGTGGTATTTAATGATTTTCATATAGATATTGAAACTGCAAAGAGGTATATTGATACTGTATAAATAATCAGCGATTATATTAAGAGTAATAAATAAAAAATATATGAAGAAGATGAAATGTTACGATTGTGAAGAAGTTTTTGAGAACGAGAGCTCGAAAGGAATTCTTGAACAAATGTATCCGCATTACATGAAAGAACATGCCGAGATAATTACAAACGCTAGCGAAGAAGAAAAGAGTGCGTGGATGGAGAAGTTCAATGCTGATTTTGACGCAGCGCCTGAAATGTAGACACTATTGTATGATTACATGTAAAAAACTTCTACGTACGCAGAAGTTTTTGTGTATGGGATACATCGACAGAATCGCTAAAATGTTGTAAAATCTCGCCTCTATGTCACGCAATGCAGGATTAATAACATTCAAAGATATCTCGTTTAGTCACGATGAAAACAAACCGGTTTTAATCGAAGCGAGTTTTTCAGTGCGCCACGGTGCCAAGCTTACACTCATGGGACAAAACGGAGCTGGTAAGAGTACTCTCTTCGGTCTCATTACTGGAATGTATGAACCGAATGAGGGAAGTATAAATATAATGCCACGAACGAGCATTGCGACTTCACGACAGGTGATTCCTCGCGATGAACTTTCTCTTACTATGCGAGAGTTTTTCGAGAAATGTTTCAAGGAAAAAGTGTATGATATTGATCCGAAAATTGATGCGGTTCTTGAAGTGGTTAACCTTGCACCTAAAAAAGCAACGGTTGCCAAAGACTTTAAAGAAAGAAAGGTAGAAAGTTTTTCTGGAGGTCAGCAAGCTCGTTTATTGCTTGCCTCAGCACTTATACAAAACCCTGATGTGCTCTTGCTCGATGAGCCTACAAACAGTTTGGACACTGAGAGAATTGAACATCTTACTGAATTCCTTAAAGAGTACAAGAAAACAGTTATTGTTATTTCCCACGATTCAGAATTTTTGAATGCATTCACACAGGGAGTATTGTACTTGAGTGTGCAAACAAGAAAAGTTGAATTATTCAACGGTGACTATCATGATGTAATTAAGGAAATTACTGCTCAGGTAGAAAAAGAAAAGCGCAAAAATGCACAGCTAGAGAAGGAAATTCTGGCCAACAAAGAGAAAGCAAACTTTTTTGCACACAAAGGAGGGCAAATGCGTATGGTTGCTAAGCGGATGCGCGACAAAGTAGAGGAGTATGAAGAAAATAAGGTGGAGGTACGTCGCGAAGATAAAACTATCAGGTCGTTTACCATTCCTGTTCAAGAAGATATTCCTATTGATGTTCTCACACTTACATCGTACAAAGTTATTCGTGATCACGAGCCAAAGGATGTACCTTGTGATTTGCTACTAAAGCGTGGAAAGCATCTACAAATTATTGGACCAAATGGTATTGGTAAAACAACATTAT
>JAESTJ010000032.1 GCA_016763615.1 Minisyncoccota bacterium
CTACCGTTTCCTCATGTTGTTGTTCTTGAACATAAAGCAACTCCTACTGGCTCGCTTTTAAAGTTAAAGAACATCTATCTCGAGTCTCTAAAGAGAATGTTGCAAGAACCGTCAGCAGCGCTAGCGGGTGGTATCACAGTTGGTGAGCGGCGCTCACTTGGTGAACAATTAACTGAAGATTTCCGCTCGACTGGGCTCATACACATTATCGTTCTATCTGGATATAATATCGCCATCATTGTTATGGCAATTTCTGCCTTATTATCTTTTCTACCTCATAAAATACGTTACACGACAGCGATACTCGTAATAATACTCTTTACTATACTAGTTGGTGCTTCGGCAACTGTGGTGCGCGCCGCGATAATGGGAAGTATTGGTGCCAATGGCGCTATGGCGGGTCGCACCTACAGCGCATTACACGCTCTTATGTTTGCAGGGCTCGCGATGCTTTTGTGGAATCCCTATACATTAATATTCGACCCATCATTTCAATTAAGTTTCATCGCGACCCTTGGGCTGTTATTCGGAGTCCCTCTCTTGGTCCCATATTTAACATGGATACCAAACAAATTAGGAATGCGTGAACTTACTGCGGCAACTATTGCAACACAAATTGCTGTGTATCCACTACTTTTATATATGATGGGAAAAGTTTCCCTCGTTTCCCTTCCAGTAAATCTTCTTGTGCTACCAATTATCCCGTTTGCCATGCTCGCAGTGTTCTTGACTGGAGTTTTTGGTTCCATAAATTTCATTGTGGCCCTACCATTTGCATACCTTGCTCAGGGAGCCCTCATCTATGTATTTAAGGTTGTAGAAATATTTGCCTCGTTGTCATTTTCAACTGCAGCAGTTCCTGTCTTTTCGTTTTGGTGGATAGCTATAGCGTATGTGTTGCTAGGTTTGGGCGTGTGGTATGGAAAAATGAAAGTCCCGGACTAATTGAATTAGTATCCGGGACGATCAGGTAGAAATTAAAGGACAAAGTGTCCTCGATGAAAGTAACGCGGCAGTTCGCTAAAGGAGGGTGCGAGCGCCGGTTTGCTGACCATTGGTACGGGCATCTTCACGGCTCGTCAATGCGGCAATGGCAACGGATGCGTTTTGATCGGCCTGGAAATGATCATTGATACGCGTGGTTGCCAGGACTGTGTCAGCGGGTTGTTCGGCAAAGGCGATGGTGAAGTCGTTTGCCGTTTTCATACCATCAACATTTCCGGTTTCATTCAGATCCAGAAGCCGTTGACTGATGCGGATGACCGTGGTTGCCGGTGTGTCAAAACGATACTCAACGGCAGCGGCTTTTTTGCGTGGTTGGAGCATAATCGCACCATCAGGGAAAAGACCAGAGGCTGTAAGCGTCAAGGTGGTCGACTGGGCACCGAGTCGTGTGTTGGCAATATCCTGGATGGCCGTCCGATCAACGAGGACACCATCAGATTGCGATGCTGTTGCGCCGGAAATACCAAAACTGAGACCTAAAACAGCTGTTGCAGCTACGGCAAGGCCGATTTTGCGAAGCGTGTTGAAACGTTTCATCGTTATTCTCCTGTAAAGGTTCAAGGTCGCTCAAAAATGAGAGCAACTACCACACACGTGGTACTTTGATAATAACCACGTGTGTCTAAAGAGTCAATTGACAGTTGTACATAGCTCTACACTACTGAATCAAATCGCCCTTCAGCAATCTTCCAATTAAGGTTTTTGAAGAACGCGTCAACGTGTTGTGCTTTTTCCGCGGGAAGGTAATCAACCATGTAGGCGTGTTCCCACATGTCGATAGTAAGAAGAATGTCCATATCGGTAAGCATGCCGAGTTCATGATCGGCAGTCCACCATACGTGTGGCGTGCTACCTTTCTTATCCCAACCAAGTGTAGTCCATCCTGAACCGCGGCTCATAGCGACACTTTTGAAATGAACAATGAATGCGTCCCACGAACCGTATTTTTCTATAAGTGCTTTTCCTAGTGTTCCTTCGCGTGATTCTTCACGAGCGCCTCCTTCCCACTGCGGGAAGTAAAATTCATGCATTCGCATACCATTGAACTCAAAGCCTAAACGTCTTCGAATAGATTCAATCGCAAATTTATACTTTTCTGGGTCTTGTGCGGAGAGGTCTGCTATTTGTTCTCTCAAAAGATTTATATGAGTGACATAGCCACCGTACAAACCGAGATGTACATCTATTTGCTTTTCCGAAATTCCATCGAGTGAAGGGAGGTTAAATTTTTGAGGTTCGTATTTGTGCATGATGTTTGATAGAACTTTTTGATTTGACGCACTTTTTTGTTATGCTTCACGAAATGTTCGTTCACTGTATCTGCTAATACAGCTTCTCCATTTAGTTTGCACGCCTCAAATTGCATTCAAATCAAAAAGTTCTATATTAAGGTTAAGTAACTCTAGTGTAGCAATGTTATCTCAAGACAAAAAGCCTCTCGCACTTCTCTTTTTTCTAGTATTACTATTCGGTACGTGGCTTATTTGGCTACCCACTCTTAATGGTAAAGATGCAACTACGCTAACGGTAACGTTTTTAGATGTTGGGCAAGGAGATGCGATTTTTATTGAGACTCCTTCTGGCAGGCAAATACTGATTGATGGTGGCCGAGATAATTCAGTGCTCCGTGAACTTGGAAAGGTGATGTCATTTTTGGACAGGTCTATTGATATAGTCGTTGCGACACATCCTGATGCCGACCACATAACGGGGCTTATTGAGGTATTTAAACGGTACGAAATTAGTACTTTTTTACGCCCTGGAGTGAAGCACGATACGCCTGCGACGCAGTCGCTCTTTTCTACACTAGGTAGTGAAATACAGAAGAAATACTCGCACGTCGTGGACAGGTATTCGATTTTGGTGACGGGGTGTATATACGTGTATTGTTTCCTGACAGGGATGTTTCAGATTTGGAGTCAAATGCGGCGTCAATAATTTTAAAAGTTACTTTTGGGGAACATTCGTTTTTGCTCACTGGAGATTCTCCGAAGCATATAGAAAATTATGTAGCGAGTCTCGATACGCAGCTGTTAGCGAGCACTGTTTTAAAAGCAGGACACCATGGTTCAAAAACTTCGAGCTCGGAGACGTTCATCGGATTTGTAAATCCTGAATATGTAGTACTTTCAAGGGGTTGTGAAAATAGTTACGGGCATCCACACCAAGAAGTGCTCGATGTTTTAAATAATTTTAATATTGAAATATTGGATACGTGCGAAGAGGGAACCGTTACGTTCTCAACCGATGGAACTATTTTGCAGATAAAAAAATAATCCGCCGCGGTTTGAATCGCGACGGACACTATCGTTACGTACAAATTGTACATAATCTACATTTTTTTGGTTTTGCGTAAAGCGGTGACAATTTCAGCGAAAATATTCGCAAAAAGTGTAACGTGCTCTTCTCCGCCAGATGTGAAAGCCATTCCACATGCTTCTTCGTAATCGAGAAGTTTGTAGTACACAGCCAGTGAGAGATCGAAGGATTGATCAACGTCTTCAGGGTATCCGGAAATGGATATTCCCAAAGTTGGTGTTTTTATAGAGCCACCCCACTGGTTTTTCTTCGGATGCCTGCTTTGCCAAGAAAGAACATGTTCAGGGTATTGCATTGCCCGTTGATTCTTCTCCTTCGAGAAGGCCCAAGTAGACTTTACTTTGTCTTCAGCTGGCTGGCCGAGTTTGCGGTGGAGCAACTCTTTTCCTGAGGGGTTTACACATAAATGGATGTGTCCACCAAGTCGTCCTTCTCCAAATTTTTCGCCGACCATTACTGCGACAGTGTTGGCTGTTTGGAAAAAATCCTCAAGCCATTCTTTTGATCCAACGTGTGCTTCCATGAAGCTAACTCCTGTTTTGTGGATATGTTTTACCTATAGAATTCTATAGATAAAGAAGACTATAAACGTTTATCGTGCTCTGTCAAAAAGTATTGTAGAAAAAAGCTCGCGGTAAGCGAGCTTTTTGTCTGTGTATGCTGAGAGAAATTAAATTAACCCTGCTTTTTTGAGGGTTTTGTATGCTCCGTTCTTGTTAATAGTTTTTATTGCCTTAGCTGAAACTCGAATAGTTATTTTTTTTGCAATCTCTGGAATGAAAAGTGTTTTCTTTTGCAAATTAACCTGACGGCGTTTTTTGCCTCCCGGGTTAAATTGAGTCGCACGTGTGCGGTTGCTGTAGCGTCCACCCATTTGTGACTTCTTTCCTGTTATTTCACATGTTCGTGCCATATATTTCATTTATCACCAGGGAATACTTTCTTATCTACGTTGCAGTATCACCATGCATTCCTTTACCAGCGTGCCGCGCATGCTACCATGAGGGTGTTAAAAGGGCAATAACTTTCTACCTTATATGGGAGCAGATGTAATATTTCTTATAGCAATTTTAGTCGTTTCAGTAGTCATCCATGAAGTTTCTCATGGGTTTGCTGCTAATTGGCTTGGTGACCCTACTGCAAAATTGGCGGGACGCCTCACACTTAACCCTGTGAGTCATATTGATCCGATGGGCTCTATAGTACTCCCTGCTATATTGGTGCTTTCTGGCTCACCTTTTCTATTTGGTTGGGCAAAACCA
>JAESTJ010000033.1 GCA_016763615.1 Minisyncoccota bacterium
AAGCATACATAAAGATTTTCAATCGCTTAGGTATTGGTGACAAAACGTATAGAACATTTGCGAGTGGTGGTTCATTTTCAAAATCTAGTGACGAATTCCAAACAGTATCTGATGCAGGAGAAGATCTCATTTATATAAATGAAGAAACAGGAACCGCACTTAATAAGGAAGTTAATACAGAGGAAGTTATAAAAGATTTGGGGTGGGAAGGAATAACGTTGCGCGAAGAGAAGGCGATAGAGGTTGGAAATATATTTCCGTTAGGAACAAAGTTTTCTGATGCCTTAGGGTTAAACTTTAAAAACGAAAAAGGTGAGAGCATTCCCGTTATTATGGGTTCGTACGGTATTGGTCCAGCTCGAGCAATGGGAACTGTTGCCGAACTTCTTTCAGACGAGAAAGGTCTTGTGTGGCCTGAGGAGATTGCACCATTCAAATACCATCTTATTTCATTGGATAATGGTAATGAGGATGTGAAAGCTGACGCCGAGCGATTATTCAACGAGATGAAAAGTAAGGGAGTTTCTGTACTGTTTGATGATAGAGATGCACGAGCGGGAGAGAAATTTGCTGATTCTGATTTAATAGGTATTCCTAAACGTATTATTGTGAGTGAAAAAACACTTGCATCAGGAGAATATGAACTTGTCACACGCTCAAGTGGTATTTCGACTTTTATACACGAGCAGGAGCTACTAAACGAATAATTTGTGCGTATGGAACGCTTTTCTGCATGGTTCAAAAAAATATTCACTCGGGTGACAGGACTTGTCTCTGATGATATCGGTATCGATCTTGGCACTGCTAATACATTGGTGTATGTAAACGGCAGGGGAATTGTATTAAATGAGCCATCTATGGTGGCGATGAATCAAAAAACAGGTCAAGTAGTTGCTGTGGGAGCTGATGCAAAACGTATGCTAGGAAGAACTCCGGCTCACATTGTCGCGGTGCAACCGTTGGTTGACGGAGTAATTTCTGATTTTGAAGTTACTGAGGAAATGCTTAGTTATCTCATCCGTAAAGCGCAAGACGGAAAGACACGTATGCTCGGGCCTCGAGTGGTTATTGGAGTCCCTTCTGGAATTACTTCTGTGGAAGTGCGTGCTGTTCAAGATGCCGCTCGCAACGCCGGAGCTCGAGAAGTATTTATCGTAGAAGAACCTATGGCAGCTGCTATCGGTATTCGTCTTCCTGTAAAAGAGCCATCTGGTTCGATGGTTATCGATATAGGAGGAGGTACGACAGATATAGGAATTATCTCACTCGGAGGATTAGTGAATTCGAAGAATGTGCGTATTGCAGGAGATAAACTCGATGATGACATTATGAATTATATTCGCAGTGAATTTAAAATTTTGATTGGTAAGAAATCTGCAGAGGATTTGAAAATTATCGCTGCGTCTGTCGTTGAGGGGGAAACACCTCTTGAAGGTACTGTTCGTGGTCGCGATTTAGTCACTGGTTTGCCACGGGAAGTTGTTATTACAGATGCTGATATACGAGATGCTATAGCTAGTTCGATAGACCAGCTTATTGATGCGGTAAAGGAGGTTATTGAAACTGCTCCACCCGAAGTTATATCTGATGTCATGCGCAGAGGGATATACCTTGTAGGAGGAGGAGCACTTATTCGCGGTTTAGCTGGTCTTTTAAGTGGGCATTTAGGAGTACCGGTGTATGTTTCCGATGACCCTCTTACTGCGGTTGTTCGGGGAACCGGAATGATTCTCGAAGATTTATCACTGTACGAAGATATTCTTATAACTCAGACTCATGAACTTTCACCTACAGAATAAGAAAAAAACAAAATCATTAGGCAAGAAGTTTTTTCTTGGTTTTACAGTTTTGATAGTTCTTCTTTTATTAATAAATATTCTCACCAATGGGTTCATCGCAAATAGCATGCGGGGGGCTACACTCGCACTGTGGAAGGTAAATGGAAATATACAGGACTCACTCGACTCGGTGCATAATTCGGCAATTTCTAGAGAGGCATTGTTGAAAGAGAGAGATCTTTTAAAAGAGCGCGTACGTGACCTTGAATTATATGCTCTCAATAATCTCGTACTCGTATCAGAGAACATAGAACTTCAGAACTTGCTTGGCAACGAAAATGTACATCTTCGAAATGGTGTTTTGGCACGGGTGATTTCAAGAGGAGGAGAGGTACCGTATGGAACCATCACTATTGCTAGTGCGAGTGGCGTACCATTTATTTCTGGATCGCTTGTTTTTGGGGCACAAAACGTACTCATTGGTTCACTTACTGGAGGCGAGGCGAGTAGCTCACTAGTTACTCTGGTTTCTGCATCAGACCTAGAGACACTGGTGCTCATTGGCACTGATGAGAGAATTACGCAGGTTACCTTAGTAGGCACTGGAAATGGAAATATGACTGCAAAAATACCACGCGATGCGGATATTAGGGTAAACGACCCAGTTGTTCTATTTGCGGAGGAAACTGCTTTGGTAGGTTTAGTTGGCGATATAGAGATGAAGCCAACTGATGCTTTCCAATTGGTAAGAGTACGTACCCCACTTAATCTTAGTACCATACGTTTCGTTCGTGTGCGGTAAGAATATGAAAATGTGCCGATTTTTCCTACTAGGTATTTTTGCAGCAGGCATACTCGGAGGTTCGTGGTGGATAGTCATCGTGTCTGGGCTGTTAAGTCTTTTCCTAAAGCGTTCTTATTTTGTACTCGTTGCAGCTGTTGTTCTTGATATCTCTTTTGCCTCAGGTGGCGCTACCCAATTTTACGGAGCTTTTTATACAGCATTATTTTTTAGTACGACTCTGGTGGTTGAATATATACGCAAACGACTTCTTTGGGGCTCTTAAACCCTGAATAACGAAACCCTCGTTACGAATCCGTTTCGTTGTCCAGGGTCTTAAAACTTGCTCTCTGCCCCAATACCTTTTATTCTAGGACTAATGTTTGGACGAAAGAAAACATCTTCTCGCTTTATAAAAAGTAGTGGCATAGATCCTGACGAGGTTCTTTTGGATGCATTTAATTTGCCTTCATTCGACACGAACCAATTTGAAGGGCGAGTTGAGCGTTCAATTCGTGGGAGAATTCCACATGTTGTTGGTGGTATCGCGATGCTTATTCTTGTAGGCTTTTTGTTTCAGGCGTGGAATTTGCAAGTTGTGAAGGGAGAGGCCTTAGTACTTCTCTCGCAGCAAAATAATCTCGATCATGAGATTTTATTTGCCGAAAGAGGAAACGTGTATGATAGAAATCAAAATGAATTAGTGTGGAATGTTCCTCCTATCATTGAAGAGGGGAATTTGCACGAAACATACTCACTGCGTTCGTATACAGAAAAAGAAGGCTTTGCACACCTTTTAGGATTTATTGGATATCCTGAAAAGGACTCAAGTGGTTTTTGGTGGCGTACAGACTATGTGGGCAAAGATGGAATAGAGGCTAGCTTGAATAGTATATTAGAAGGAACAAACGGAGTTCGTATTATTGAGGTTGATGCACTTAATAATATACAGTCACAGAACACCATAGAAGCTCCAGTAGATGGCAAGAGCGTAACGTTAAGTATCGATACAAATATCCAACAAGCTTTATTTAAGGCAGTAAAAAA
>JAESTJ010000034.1 GCA_016763615.1 Minisyncoccota bacterium
AACAAAAGAGGAAATAAAAACAAAACCTCCAGCTAACTGGAGGTTTTATTTTTATAATAGTGTAACAGAAAAGGCCGCGATAATGAAAAGATGTTGTCTTTTCATTATCGCGGCCAGTGGCGACAGTAGGCGTCTCATCAGAGAAATCGGTGAACAAGAACGGCTACGAGCGTAGTGGTGAGGTAAACGTTTGCGATAAGCGTTGCGCCTGCGGCACAATCTTTTACTCGCTTTATCATCACATCTTTCTCTGGCTCGACTTTATCGGCGAGTTCTTCAAGTCCAACATTAATAACTTCCGTACACAACGGAAGTGTAAATGCGGGTAGTACAGCCATTGTCTCAATGAAGGTTAGCGGCCAGAGCAGCCACACCAGAACAGTTGCGAGAAGAATTTCAAAGATGATGAGTCGTAGAAAGCTGCTGTCGGTGAGGGCAAACCAAATGCCCTCGAATCCGTATTTTGCAGCTTCGCACGCTTTTGCAGGCGATAGTGCTTTAAGAATTCCCATTTTCAGACTCCTTTTCTTCAATAAATCTGACGCGTAGAGGAATCTCTTCCTGAAACACTGCACGTTCGTGGTCTTCAAGCGTGAAGAGGGTAATGATGGCTTCGCTCGCAGAACCCTCAGAGCCACTCACTGTTATGTGAGCAATGGTAGTTCCCCCAAGCTCATACATTTCAGCACGTCTCAATTCATTAATGAAGCGAACACGCACTTCACGGTCTTCTCTTGAAAGTTTAGCTGCAACGGCATCAAAGTGTCGGCGATAGCTGCGAATGTAGAAGCCTTGGCTTCCTTCCCAATGATCTAGTTTGGCTGGTTTGGGTGTTTTACCTACTGTTATTCCAAAAAGTGCAAAACTCATGGTGTGTCCTCCAAAGTTTAGTTTTTATCTGCTTGGATAATGCCATGCTTTAGGCATTGAGTCAATTAATATCCCACACATGTATAGAAAACGTACACGTACAATTATTGAAGACTGAGGGAAGGTAACGATACTTTATCTATCCCATTCGAAGTCTCTGCCAAAGTGGCCCCAACTAGAAGTTTCAGACAATTTTAATGTATCTAACTTCAATAGTTTTCTTATTCCCATTGGTGTTAGGTCGTACCCCTCTATTGCAATTTCTTTCCCATCAACAACCGCAACCGCCATTACTGGCTCAGGTTTTCCTATTGCGTAGGCTAATTTTGTTTGCACTTCTTTAGCACCATGTTTTTTATATAGTCGACTGCAATTTTTCGTGCCATGTACGCTCCGGATCTATCAACCTTTGTATAATCTTTTCCAGAAAAAGAGCCACCACCTATTGTTGCTTCGGGGCCGTAGTTGTCTACGATCAGTTTTCTTCCCGAGAGCCCAGTATCTGCGTCGAAACCACCTTGCGACCATTCCCCAGATTGGTTTATAAAATACTCATCGGATTTTATAATGCTTTTTACTAACTCGAGCAATTCGCTAGTTTTTGAATTTTGGAAACTAGTAACTACCGACTTAACTTCGCCATCTTCTATTGTAACTTGAGTTTTTCCATCGTTTGGGTAAACCTCAAAAATCTTCATACACAAATTTCGAGCGAGCTCGTATTCTAGTGGCATTAGGTTTTGTGTTTCGGCGGTTGCGTAGCCTTTCATTATTCCTTGGTCTCCTGCACCGCCCGTGTCTACTCCTTGTGCTATTTCGCTACTTTGCGCTGCAACATTCGAGATTATTTTGTAATCTGGACCCACTATGTTTTTAATAATTTTTTCAATATCTATGCGCGTCTTACTTGTTACTTCGCCGTTTACGGTAATAAGATTGTGGCCACCCATAACTTCTATCGCCACTCTACTTTCTTTGTCACCGTCTAGGTATGCATCTAATATAGTATCTGCTATGTTGTCGCAGATTTTATCTGGATGTTTTGGACTTACGAATTCTGCTGTCTTCTTCATATAATTTTTACACTAAAAAACATCTTTCCTGCAAAGGGTAAGATGCTAATACATTGTTATCTTTCCTATACAGGCTAGATGGAGCACCTTATCTGGACTAGTAGACAGGTTGCTAAGATGATCACAAGGCTAGTACCTTCACATCTTTCTTGATAATTTATTCAGTTGTCCGATTAGTATAGCAGTTAATTTGCAGGAAATAGTACTTGACTTGATTTATATATTTATATCGACCAAAAACGTACACGGATAATCATTGGAGATTGGAAAAATAAGAGCGGCCTTGTCCAAGGGTTCCCCTTGGACACTTGGATTGAAAATATGGTTTAGGGGGTGAATAAAGGTATTTTTTAAAAAGGTGGGAAACTACAATTTACTGATATTTATTTTAAATATATTGACAATAGTTACATAGGATGTTCTAATATAGATTGGACAAACAAGAATGGAGATTCAAATGGAATTCCACGTAGATAAAGTCTTTAAAGAAGGCGCGTGTAAAGGAGAAGAAGCAACCTCCCAACTTGTCGCCGCAGCATATGATGTGGTTAGACTTGTGACTGAGAAACTCGATACTGTCTCTCAGGAGAATAAGTGCGAGATCCAAGTATCTCTCGGATTCGAGGGAGACAATTACGAGTTGACCATAGTTGCTTGTGTTGAGGTCATAAAATATGGCAAAGCCAAGCGATCCTCTCTTTTTCACGGTGTGCGGTACATGCACTCAATCAAATCGTATATCCTGGCCGGTAATGTCACAATAATAGTTGACAATTTGCTTCAGGAAATCGAAAAGGATAAGCACGACAACGACAACGGTGTTGCAGAAGATCCGCTCGTGTCAATTCTAACTTCTAGTGGTTGAGGACGTTTTACACCACTCCATGATCAAAAACCGGCGGTTGCACCATTTGCAACCGCCGGTTTTATTTTTTTGTGGGGATGTTTGGTTTAGATAGAATGGGAGGAAATTTTGTTCGTAAACACCACGGGAGTACTTCAGCTTTCATGTTCCTTCTAGTCATTGAAACCTTGGTCGCTTTCTAAGGTAGGAGGGTTTAGTTATGGGTTAACGTTGCTGATTGATATTATTCGAAGTTTAAATGGCGCGAACGGCAAAAACTCCAACTCACCATCGACGAAAAGCGTACACGTATAATTGTTGAAGATTGGGGGAAATAAGTATTGAATTAACTCTAGAGCTAACTCTGTACTTAAAGTTGTCTGGAGTTATTCACAACAAAGGCCGGTCCTTTGCAGGTAATTGTCAATTTCTCTATACCATGGTACACATTTCTTTAGTAATACTTTAGTTTTTTTCTTGCATTTATCATCTGGAGGAATGTGATGCGTTTTTTTGTAAGAGTCATAAAGTTTATTCTGTTCCCGTTAATTCAGAACAAGCAGTTCTTTAGTAAGAAAACACCCGATGAGCGAGCAGTAATTTTAGTGGATATGCAGAAAGATTTTGTTGTAGATCTATTCGAGGATGTTCGTGCGAGTATTGTCGATGCACAGGTGCGTGTAATACGTGCGTGCGCTAAAGAAAATATCCCACTTTTTGTTCTTGAATTTAGAGGAGAAGGACGGACAATTGTGGAGCTTGAGTGTGAAATAAATCGTGTACCACGAGTAAAGTTTATTACGAAAAAACGTGATAACGGTTTTATTAGAACTTCACTTGGTAAAGATATTAAGCGACTTGGGGTTACTGCCGTCTCTATAATGGGAATGAATGCACATGCGTGTGTATTAGATACTGCTAAAACGGCTCTCGCTACAGGATTGCACGTTTCGGTGCCAGAAAACTTAATTGCAGATGCGTGTAATACAGGTATACGCACAGGAGCAAGGCAGTGGTACTTGGACAACGGATGTTTCAAAAAAGATGTGTTTGCGTGATGCACATACACGAGCAATCAAACGGTCACCAACTCGGTGACCGTTTTTTTTATTAAATAACAAACAGGGTGGTCTCTTGTAAACGTTTATATTCAAACAGGCACAGCGATATGTGTTTTAGGGGAGGGATGTTTGGTTTTGGTAGTTTGTGAGGTTAGTATTAGTGTATGGGAAAATCATATTCAGAACTAAGTAAAGATATTAAACCTGATGCGCTTGTTCGTCGCGCGATCAAAGTGTTGGGACGAACAGGAAATGCGTTGGATGTTGGAGCTGGTTCATTGCGGAATACAAAACTAATGCTAGAGAGTGGGTTTGAAGTAACTGCGATAGATAAGGATCCTATAATTCTTGAGGCAGCAAAGGAAATACAAAATAGTGATCTTTTTGTAGAAGTCTTGGGTATGGCTGATTATGAATTCAAAAAGAAATACGATTTAATTATCTCAATAAACGTGTTGCCGTTTTTGGACAAAGATACTCTTTTGAATTCTATTCCAAAAATGAAAGATGCTCTCGTAGATGATGGTGTTTTGGCTGTAACATTTTTCGGTGTAAGAGATGACTGGGCAGACAAAGAAGATATGTCGTTTTTCATTCGAGAAGAAGTAGAAGAACTGTTTAGTGATATGAACGTAATTATGTTTTCAGAGGAAGATTATGATGGAGAAATCATTCAGAAAATTCCAAAGCACTGGCATATTTTTAGAATTATCGCGAAAACGTAAACGTATAATTATTGAAGATTAGGGGAAATAGAGATAGTATTGCTAGATGCAGAGACTAAATTTGAAAAACAGAAAGGGGCAGAATATTGTTGGGGTGCTTGAAATACCCGAAGGAGAAATTAAGGGCACATGCATTGTTCAACATGGTTGGGGAGGAAACAAAGAGAAGTCTACTGTACAGGCGATGAAGAATGGGTTTTTGGAAAGTGGCTTTCAAGCTTTTAACTTTGATGCAACAAATACATTTGGAGAGAGCGACGGCGACTATGAGAAGTCGACACTTGGGTTGCACTGGGAGGATTTCGAAGATGTGACGAAGTGGGTGCAACAGCAAGATTGGTTCGTTGGACCACTGGCAATAACAGGGCACTCAAAAGGTGGATACGCTGTTGCTCGCTATGCCGAAGAACATCCAGAAGAAGTAGGCTATGTAGTACCAGTGGCTCCTGTTGTTTCCGGTGAACTTTCGTTTAAGGAATATGAAGCAAGAGACCCTGAAGGGCTGAAGAAGTGGAAAGAAGAAGGAATTATAGAAACTACAAGTGACAAAGAGCCTGGTAGAGTGAAGAGAAAACACTGGTTTCAAATGGAAGAAAGACTCCAACATGATCTTCTTCCGAGCGTAGATAAGATAACGATGCCTGTACTGTTGATTGTTGGCTCAGAAGACAGTAGCTGTCTGGGGCAAACTAAAGTTCTTTTTGATGCTATACCAGGGGGTAATAAGGAGATTAAGATTATTGAAGGAGCTCCCCATTCGTATTATGAACAATCGGAACAAGAGGAATGTACAAATGCTATTAAAAACTGGCTAAATAAACAAATATGAAAACAATATTAGTGGATGCAGTAGATGCTTTTGTTTTGAAAGAGGGGGGAATTTATAAGCCGATGCACGAACTTTTGGAAACATATTCCAACAGGAAGATTATTCTTACAGGAGCGAATGACGAGCAAATGATTAAGTTTGGACTCGACAATATGCCGTACGAAGTTTTTACGCTTAAGCATGACCCAGAAAAAACTGAGGTAAGTTATTTTGAAAAAATGCTTGAGCATTACAGCTTAAGCGCGGATGAAGTGATTTATTTTGAACATA
>JAESTJ010000001.1 GCA_016763615.1 Minisyncoccota bacterium
AAAGGGCTTATTCAGAACCCAAATGGTGACATTATTGAAACACCAGTTATTGCTTCATACAAAGAGGGAATGACACCAATTGAATACTTCATTACGACTCACGGTTCTCGTAAAGGTTTAGCCGACACCGCTCTTAAAACAGCGCAAGCCGGATACCTTACACGACGTCTTTTTGATGTTGCTCAGGATATTATCATTACGGAGAAGAATTGTGGCACAAAAGAAGGTGCATTAGTCTCTCGTGTGAACGCTCTTGGAATGGAGATTTCGCTAGGACGCGCAACAAAAGGACGTACTCTTTCCGAGACCATACTAGATGGTAAGAAAGAACTCTTTAAGCGAGGACACCTTGTTTCAGCTATTGACTCAGAGATAATTGAGAATTCTAAAGTTGAGAGTGTCATGGTGCGCTCACCTATGACCTGTAGAACACAGAAAGGAGTGTGTCAGCAATGTTATGGTTTTGACCTCACTACCGACCAACTTGTAGATCTTGGAGAAGCTGTTGGAACTGTGGCTGCGCAGTCACTTGGAGAACCATCCACTCAGCTAACCATGAACACAAAGCACGCTGGTGGTACTGCTTCAGTTGGAGGAGATATTACACAGGGTCTTCCACGTGTGGAAGAAGTGTTCGATAAGCGCTCACCTAAAAGTCCTGCAACTCTTGCTCGAATTGATGGAGTTGTTTCTGACCTTATTAAAGAAGGTGATGAGACTTTTATTACGCTACTTCCGACAGGAACAAGTAAAAGCACAAAGAAACGTGAACTTGAATACAAAATTCCTCATGTACGAACAATCCTTGTAAAGAAAGGGGAGGCAGTAACTATGGGCCAATTCTTGACTGACGGCTCAGCCGAGCTTCCTGAGTTATTCTTGTACGCAGGAAAAGAAATGACTCAAGAGTACATAATTACTGAAATCAACAAGATTTATGAACTTCAGGGTATTTCGATCTCTCGTAAACATCTTGAAGTAGTGATTAAGCAAATGTTCTCACGACGTAAGATTAAGAGTCCAGGAGACACCAAATTTGCTACAGGTCAGGTTATTGAAGATGTTGAACTAGAAAAAGAAAACACGCGAATTAAGGAAGCTAAAGGAACACTTGCCGTAGCAGATCAAGTTGTTACTGGAATTACAGAAACATCTCTTACTCGAAACAGTTTTCTTTCTTCTGCTTCATTCCAAAACACTACACGTAAGCTCAGTGAAGCTGCTGTTCGAGGAGCAGTAGACAATCTTAACGGACTAAAGGAAAACGTTATTGTAGGACGTCTTATTCCAGCTGGAACAGGATTTGAAGGAAGTGCGAAGCACGCAAAAATGAAAGAGCTTCGGGATGAATTGACGCAGAACGAGCCACCACGAGAACGTTAGAGCTTCCTAAATTAGCACAGCTTTTTGTGGAATGAAGCAATGAGCACAAGCGACTATGCTGAATTTCTGTCCCAATTCTTCCCCGTTTTCCTAAGGGAGAATTGCTGGACCAGCTCCACCACAAAGAGCACTTCGATTTTTATAGTCGCCTCGCTTCTTAAAAATCTGGTCGCTCAATCTGTATCTAATTAAGAAAGTTCTATGAGAATTATCACGTCAAAAGAATGTGCGTGCTAACATAAGAATCATCTATGGCTGGAAACGTTGAACAAATAAAAGAAGTCCTTACTATTGAAGAAGTGGTGGGGCAATACGTAGAACTTAAGGCGGCTGGCTCTAACCTAAAGGGTAAGTGCCCGTTCCATGCAGAAAAGACTCCGTCGTTTATCGTTTCGCCCATGCGCGATACGTATCACTGTTTTGGATGTGGTGTTGGTGGAGATATCTTTACGTTTATTCAAGAAATTGAAGGTCTCGATTTTCGCGGTTCACTCAAGATGCTTGCCGATAAGGCGGGAGTAGAACTTACATTTGAACAGGGCGTACAGAAAGATGACAAAGATACACTCTTTTCTATTCTTGAATCGGTTACAAACTACTATGTCTCTAATCTAAAAGAGAACAAAAAAGCTTTGGAGTATCTGAAAGAGCGAGGTTTAACCAAAGAAACAATTGAATCATTCCGTATTGGATTTGCTCCTGATGGCTGGAATGGAGCACTTGATCATCTAAAAACAGCTGGATTTAGCGAGAAGCTTATCGATGAAGCGGGGCTAATCAAAAAAGGAGACAAAGGTTTTTATGACCGTTTTCGCTCACGAATAATGTTTCCGATTACTGATAGTGTAGGAAGGGTGGTTGCTTTCTCGGGGAGAATCTTCGACAAAGAAGGTGACCCCAGTACCACGTCCTCGCAAGCTCGGACGGCTACGGGGCAGGCAACACAAGCCAAATATATAAACTCACCAGAAACAACGCTGTATCACAAGTCAAAAATATTGTATGGGTACGATCGAGCACGGCAGGCAATTCGTAAAACAAACTTCGCGGTTCTTGTTGAGGGACAGATGGATCTTATTGCAACACATCAAGCAAAGTACACAAATACCGTAGCGCTTTCAGGAACTGCGCTTACTCCTGAACACATCACACTCCTTGGTCGGATGTCGAATAATCTTTGTTTGGCATTGGACGCCGATGAGGCAGGAATCGCGAGCGCTGGAAAATCGGCGCGTGCTGCATTGCGAGCAGGGTTTGATGTGAAAATTGCAGCACTCCCAGATGGTGATGATCCGGCTGATATGATTGCACGCGGCGAGTTGGATAACTGGAAGAAAGTAATTAAAGATTCAAAACACGTTGTAGACTTTCTCCTTGATCACTATCGCAATAAGGCAAAAGATGATCGGGCGTTTAAACTAACTGTTCAAAAAGAAGTACTTCCGTACTTACACGATATAGCGAGTGAAATAGATAAAAGTCACTTCATTCAAAGAGTTGCGGCACAACTCTCGGTAAAAGAGGAAGCTGTTCGACAAGAACTCTCGAAGATTAAAGCAATTCCCATAAATGAAGGGATACCAGCAAAACCAGTCGAACAGAAAGTAGAAGAACAAAAAATACGTAGTGCTGAAAATGAAGTTATGTTGATGTATTTATGGCAGAAGAGCCTTGATACTCCCTTTGTTGATATCGTAGGGTTGAAGAAGCAAATTGAAGCAGTGCTCACACCAATTGGATTTACCGCAAACGAAGAGCGCTTAGCAGGGAATACCCAAGCAGCTTTCACCTTTGAACTACTCTACAAAACAGAAGATGAGACAAAGGGTGCAATAAATGAGCTTTTGGAACGTCTTATTCACTCAGGAGTACGAAAAGAACTTGAAATAGCAACGGCGGAATTGCGAAAAGTGGAAAGTGAAGGAGATGCAAAAAAAATAGAAGCAATCGAGAAGAAATGCCAAGAATTACACATTAAACTTGCTAACCTGTAAAAGTAGTTGAATTTTATTAAAAACACTATAAAGTAAGACCTGATTCGCTTTTAATCTTCAAAACATATTTTGCAGAATTTCGCATGGAGCGAGGTTGAGGAAATCGAAGCAATACCGATGTATTGGGGAGGTTTGCGAAGCAAGTTGCAGGCAAAATTCTGTGAAATAGGTGCAGATTATTAGGAGAGAAACAGGTTCAATATAAAAACTATGGTTCAAAAGAAGACAACAAAAAAAGTCGCCCCTAAGAAGGTGTCTATAAAGCAAAGGGCAGTGGCTAAAAAGGCGGCTGTAAAGAAGGCTATCAAAAAAAGAGTTACAACTACCATCAAGAAAAAAATAGCAACAGTGAGCTCCAAAAGGGCAGTGGTGAAGAAGATGGTAACGAAAAAGGTTGCTGCTGCGCCAGTTGTTAAGGCAGTGGTAAAAAAGATGACTCCAAAGCGAACTCCACCAAAGAAGGGGGCGTCTAAAAAAGAAAGGCAAGCTGAAAAGCTTCTGAAGAAAGGGCATGAGCGAGGATACATCACGTACGATGAAATTCTTAAGGAATTTCCAACTATAGAACAGGACATTGTGTTTCTTGAAGAGCTGTATGAGCGATTCGCAACGGCGAGCATTGATGTGCTCGAAAGTGGAGGTCTTCTTGAAGACAATACCGAACTTCTTCTAGATAAAAAGAAATTTGGTTCTGGATCAGACGCATCTCGCGATTCAGTACAAATGTACTTGCGAGAAATTGGGCAGTACCCACTTTTGGTTGCTGAGCAAGAAAGAGAACTCGCAAAGCGAATTGAGCTAGACGATGATGAAGCACGTGGTATTTTAGCGCGCTCGAACCTTCGTCTTGTAGTTTCAATTGCAAAGAAATATGTAGGGCGCTCGAGTGATCTTACACTACTCGATTTAATTCAAGAGGGTAACTTGGGATTGTTTAAGGCCGTCGATAAATTTGATTATACAAAAGGATATAAATTCTCAACGTATGCGACATGGTGGATTCGCCAAGCCATTACTCGTGCCCTTGCTGACCAATCGCGAACAATTCGTATTCCGGTGCACATGGTTGAAACAATCGCGAAATATAAGCAACGCGTTCGTGAACTCTCTCAACACCTAGGACGCGACCCGATGCCAGAAGAAGTGGCAGTAGAGATGGACTTGGACGTAGAAAAAATTCATCACATTCAGAAAATTA
>JAESTJ010000035.1 GCA_016763615.1 Minisyncoccota bacterium
CTCCCAATTTGGCATAAACCGCAATATATTCTGTTTCCCTACTTCTAGAGTAGGAAGAGGATTATTTTCGGCTTCACGAACAATATACATGTACGCAATCTCATTGCGCTTTACTTCACTAAGGGCCATTTCGGGACTCCTTTTTACTGGCCAATTTTAATCGAAAGTTATCTCGAACCAGTATGTGTATTATACAATTTGTCTTGCGACTAGTCAATAAATAGGGTTGCATCGTCCAAGTCCTCGTGTATACTCTTGGGGTCTTCAATTTTTATTGATGAAGGCGCTACGTCCCCCGAGAACTCTCGTGAGGAACCAATGGCACTATGCGTATCGCACTGTGTTATTGGGTGCGATTTTTGCATGAGGAACAGAGCAATTGTGTAACAATTGCGACAATTCCGAACGTACGTCGCGCACTTCGCGACTCGCTAGGAGCGTTTAGTGCAGACGACGAAATACACATGAAATTTATTCTTGCAAAAAAGCAAAAGATGACGCAAATTTTCGACGAAACAGGTCGAGTGTTTCCTGCAACGGTAGTTACCGCGGGTCCTGTAACGGTTACACAGATTAAAAATTCTGATGCAGACGGATATGAATCTGCTCAAGTTGGTTTCACTAACCAGAAAGAAAAGAACGTTAAGAAAGCTCAAAAGGGACACTTTGGTGATCTCGGCTTGTTTGGAATCGTTCGTGAGTTTCGTGTAGAAAATGGGGCGGTAAATAAAGGGGATGTTATTGACGTAACCAACTTCGAAGTCGGCGACAAAGTGACGGTAAGTGCTATTAGTAAAGGAAAGGGAAACCAAGGAGTAGTAAAGCGTCACAATTTTGCTGGAGGGAGACGCACCCACGGTAACAAGCACTCTGAACGTCGCCCAGGATCAATTGGTTCAACAGGACCACAGCGCGTTCTTAAGGGGCTACGAATGGCAGGAAGAATGGGAGGAGATCGTATCACCGTAAAGAACTTGAAGGTTCTACAGATCGACAAAGACACCAATACTATGGTAATTTCAGGGGCAATTCCTGGTCGCCCTGGAACATTGATAGAAATTCGTGGATAAGACCTATATGAAAACAGATATTTACACACAAGAAGGCAAGAAAAGCGGAAGCATTGAATTACCATCAGTGGTGTTTGAAGCTGTCTGGAACAAAGATTTGATTCATCAGGTAGTTGTTGGTATGCAAGCAAACGCCCGTACTCCGATTGCACACACAAAAATTCGTAGTGAAGTGAAGGGTGGTGGTAAAAAGCCTTGGAAACAAAAGGGTCTTGGTAAAGCACGACATGGTTCTAGTCGAAGTCCGATTTGGCGTGGTGGTGGAGTAACATTCGGCCCACGTAACGACTAGAACTACGCAAAGAAAATCAACAAGAAAATGCGAACTCAAGCACTCTATAGCGTTCTTTCTAAGAAACACAAAGACGGAGAGCTACTTTTTATTGATGCACTTACGTTTGAAGCGCCAAAAGCAACTCAGGCACACGATGTTCTTGCTACACTAGCTGGTGTGAAAGGATTTGAGGCACTTGGTTCGAAGAAACATAACGCAGCGTACGTTGCACTTGCTGAAAAAGACGTAAACGTACAGAAGAGTTTCAGTAACTTTGGTAATGTAAAAGTAAGCCAGATAACAAACCTGAACCCTGTTGAAGCACTACGCTACAAACACATTATTATCGTTGCTCCTGAACAAAGCTTGAAAGAACTTGAAAACCGTTCAGTAAAAGCGATTAAAAAAAAGACAAAATAATATGGCATTTTTTGGAAAGAAAAAAGAGTCTGTAAACAAGAAAGCAGATGATATACAAGAAACTAAAGCTCCAGTAAAGAAAACTGAAGCTGTAGTAGAAAAAGAAGCTGCGGCAGTTTCTAGTAGCACAAGTCGTGAGAACATCGCACGAGTTCTTACGAACCCACGTATGACAGAAAAAGCTACGTTGGGCATTGAAAGACGAGTATATGTATTCGATATTGCTCCTGATGCCAACAAGAAGCAAATTAAAGAGGCTATCAAGCTTGTATACGATGTTAGCCCAGTAAAAGTACATGTCACAAAAATTGCTAAGAAAAAGACACGCAACGCTCGCACTGGTATTAGAGGCATTAAAGCGGGAGGCAAGAAAGCATATGTATACCTTAAAGAAGGTGACAGTATTTCAATAATGTAAGTATGAAAAAACATAAACCAATAACACCAGGTCGTCGTGGGATGACACGGGTTTCATACGAAAAAAAGGTAACCGTGAGTAAGCCTCACAAGGCTCTTACTCGTGGAATGAAGAGAGGAGTTGGACGAAACTCAGCAGGACGTATTACTGTGCGCCACAAAGGTGGTGGACACAAACGACGTTGGCGAGAAATTGACTTCCTTTACAACAAAATTGGTATTCCCGCAAAAATAGAAACTATTGAATACGACCCGAACCGAACAGCATATATCGGACTAGCTCTTTATGCTGATGGTGAACGTCGCTACATTGTTATTCCGAAGTCTGTTGCAGTAAATGACACATTCCTTGCAGCTGACGATGCACCAATAAAGCCAGCAAATCGCCTTCCTCTTGGGCGTATTCCAATAGGTACATTCATTTATAATATAGAAATAAAGCCGGGTGGCGGAGGTAAGCTTGCACGTTCAGCAGGAAACTACGCCGAAGTTATCGCGCACGATGCAGGGTACGCGCAGCTTAAAATGCCATCATCTGAAGTTCGAAAGATTCTCAGTACTGGATGGGCATCGATTGGAGAAGTATCAAACGATGAACACAAGTTGATGACTATTGGTAAAGCAGGGCGTAAGCGTCACATGGGAATTCGCCCAACTGTTCGCGGAGCTGCCATGAACGCAGTAGATCACCCTCATGGTGGTGGTGAAGGTAAAGCAGGACGTGGACACCGTCGCGCACGTACTAAATGGGGTAAACCATCTGGAAAGGGTCAGAAAACTCGAAAAGCAAAGAAATATTCAAACAAACTTATTGTTAGACGTCGTAAGGTTGGAAAGAAGCGATAGCCTCCACAAGCAAACAAAAAGAACAAAACCTCGCCGAAAGACGGGGTTTTGTATACCTCAAAAACACCTAAACCGCTAAAATGCCTAGCGTTTTAGCGGTTTAGGTGTTTTTTCGATAGATAGGTATAAGAAAAGGCCCCGTAGTGATACGGGGCCTTCAGAGTTCTCGTTTCAGTGAGAGGTTTATCTGAGTGATTTGAGTAAGGTACTTTGTTCAGCAACAAAGGCGAACTTCGCAGCAACTTCATCGAGCCCTTTATCTTCTCGATAGAGTTCCTTGCTGGCATGTTTACCTTTGTACATGAGGCGACCTGAGTCGTTATCAATAACATCGGCGACACGTAATTTGCCAAATGCATCGATACCGAATTCGATTTTGAAGTCTGCGAGATTGAACTCGAGTTTACCCCATGCACCCTCTAGAAGAAGGAAAACATCGCGCGTGAGTACGCGCATTTTCTCAATGAGCTCACGCTCATTGTCGTGAATGAACACTTCGTCGTACGAGAGGGAGAGAAAAGGTTCTACCTCTGGTTTATTTGGTACGAATAAGTGTATAAAACCGTCTTCATCATCAAAACGCATGAGCGGGTCGTCGCAAGGGAGAGAGTTGTCTTTCCAGCGACGATTTGAAGTTTTGAGGAAGAATTCGATCAAGGGTTCATCAAAGCGATCTCCCACTTTTAGGTCGGGTCGGCGTAGTGGAAAATTCTTTCCTTGCACTTCGCGACGGGCGACAACTTCGTACGGAAGCATGTCGCAGTAGAGAGCACTGAAAGATGTTGGGCTAATTTTCTCTAAGAATGCAACAGGAATACCGTGTGTTCTGAGAAAACCGAAGTTATTGCAAGATGTAGTTGTTGACCACACTGCTTTACCCGACAACAGGTCGTGTTTTTTCCCGTCATCAGCGGTGATGTCATCCTTTGCTTGTTGGATGACGGTGTGTGGCAGAATGAGCTGAGTTTTCCCCTCGGCGAGGGGCACAATAGACAGTGTCATGGTTAAATCCTCCAAATTTGAACTGGCTACTCACACTATACGAATAAAAAGGTCTGATGCAAGGAATTTTTATCTTAAGATGACTATTGCATGGTACACTGAGTGAAATCCTGCTCATGTCATGATTAGGTTCTTACATTTGAAATCACGTACACGTTTATTTATCGCGGTGACTGCCAGCGCCATATTCATCGTGGGTTTTATATTTATATATTCTTCCTTACCTACAACAGAAACTAAACGCACTTTTAAAACGAGAGGGCTTTGGGGTCAGGGCTGACGAATTCATTCACTTCCTCCGGGATGCCATTGAAGGTAGAGAATATGCGAAGTTCATATTTACGAAAAGTGTGAGTGAAATTTTGCATTTGATCGAATTATTGACTGAACGGTTGGTCAATAATCGTAAATAATTATGAGCTTGTCAATACCAA
>JAESTJ010000006.1 GCA_016763615.1 Minisyncoccota bacterium
AAACTTCTCTCGGGTCTAAAATTAAATGTAAAAAAGCGGCACAAGATGGACGCTTTAGTGTAAAAATTGGTGAGGGTGAGATGGAGATTCGTACTTCTATTATTCCAGGAAATTACGGCGAAACGGTAGTTATGCGTCTTCTTGATCCCTCGACCATTGCTCTTCCTCTTGAAAAGCTCGGAATGGACGTATTCTTGATGAATCTATTTCTAGAGGAAATAAAAAAACCAAATGGGATGATTCTAAACACCGGGCCAACAGGTTCTGGTAAAACAACAACTCTATACGCATTTTTGAAGGCGGTTAATAAACCGGGCATAAAGATTATTACCCTCGAAAACCCTATTGGATATCACCTCTCGGGTGTAGTGCAAACACAAATTGAAAAAGATTATACGTTTGCCTCAGGATTACGTAGTATTCTTCGCCAAGACCCTGACGTTATTATGGTTGGTGAGATTCGAGATCCTGAAGTAGCCTCAACTGCAGTTCATGCTGCGCTGACTGGTCACCTCGTATTCTCCACATTGCACACAAACAATGCTGCCGGTACGTTTCCTCGACTTATTGACCTCAAAATACAACCAGAGATTTTAGGAAGTGCCCTTAACCTCGCTATGGCGCAACGTCTCGCACGACGTTTGTGTGATTTTTGTAAAAAAGAAGTCTCTATTCAAGGGGCTGCACGGGAGAAAATGGACATCCTCCTACACAATATTCCTCGACCCGAATCACTCCCAGAAAACAAAGATACTATGTGGGAGCCTGTTGGGTGTGAAAAATGTGGTGACTCTGGTTACAAGGGGCGCGTCGCTATTCTTGAAGCTGTGCAACTAAACGAAGCTGTTGAGGAGGCAGTGCGCAATCGACCAAGTGAATTAGATATTTGGAAAGCATCTCGACCACAAGGGATTCGACGTATGGCCGAAGATGGACTTGTAAAAATACTCCAAGGAGTAACCGCTCTCGATGAGCTCGCACGTGTTGTCGATATTGAAGATAGTGACCTTATAAAAACAAAGGAGTTCTCCTCTACTCCTACAATCCCACCTTTTGTGGATATCCCCTCCTCTCCAGAGAAATAGTCGTATACCCAGCACTAACTTTATTGTTTTCCTTATCCACCTGAACCTATGAACTTTGTTCGACAGTAAAGTTAGTGCTGGGTATACTAAAGATAGTGTTGTACACCGAATGGAATCATTCGATGTACAACGCACTCCTCTATATATTCATATATACAGGAGTTAGTGTGTGAGTTTGTCTCTATTGACTATAGAAAGATATAGACAGACAGATGAAAAGCGCGGCCGCCCAAGCTGCGCTTTCGTCGTTCGTACTTATTCGGCTCTCAACTCGCGCTGCAAACAAAACAAACCCTACTATTAAACATGCGTACAGCGATCGATATTTAAATGTCAACCTCGCACGTTGACATTTGGTAGTGTTTTAGTGTTTTGAAGATTGTGACGTAATGCAAGAATTCTTTGCCGGAGTCAATATTTCCAAACCTCTCGCCCGCTGCTATGGTGGCAAGTAGGAAAATCTTGTACACAAATAGCACAAAACACCCTTTGTAGGGTGCCTTCGCTATCAGGGAAAAAATTCTCTAAACGATTCTTTGCCGGAGCAAAGCCGAGTATCTAACTGGGGATGGAATCAGCGACTTGAGCCTTAGAAAGACGTCTAATACTTTTATAGTATAGACACATACCTAAGGCTCAAGACCATTTCGTCCTCGAAAGGTCTCCTATTGACGGTGAGGTCTCATCGTTTAGAGAATTTTTTCTCCGACTTGCCTGCGCGCTGCCTGACTGCGAGCAAGGCTCAGGCAGGCGCGCAAGCAGGAATGTACAGTAATACAGGGCATGTCCAGCACTAACTTTGTTGTTGTGCCACCAAAACTTCGTTCGACAGTAAAGTTAGTGCTGGGTATAATGCCTCATATCATCGCTGCTCCAACGAGTAACGAATATGAAAAGATATTAACACATTAAATTTGTATGTCAAGCCCAAAGGACACCACTTCTAGCGATTCCGTAGAGAACACCGATGGTAATGGTGATGCATTTTTGGATAAAACACTGCGACCCAATAAGTGGGACGACTATATTGGGCAACGCCGCATAAAGGAAAATCTACACATTCTCTTGCGTGCTGCTAATGAACGCGAACAACCCCCAGAACATATTCTTTTTTACGGTCCTCCAGGATTAGGCAAAACGACTCTGGCTCACCTCATCGCTCATGAGTCAGGTGCTCAAATTCGCATAACTTCAGGTCCTGCAATCGAGCGTGTGGGCGACCTTGCTTCAATCCTCACAAACTTGGGTGAGAAAGATATTCTTTTTATTGACGAGATTCATAGACTTAACAAAAACATTGAAGAAGTTCTCTATCCTGCCATGGAATCAGGAGTACTCGATATTATTATCGGAAAAGGACCTTCTGCGCGAACTATTCAACTAGAGCTACCCTCTTTCACTCTGATTGCTGCAACAACACAAGTCTCTGGAATTTCCTCTCCACTGCGAAGTCGCTTTTCAGGAGGCACTTTTCGTCTTGAGTACTACACTGCAGAGGAAATTAAAAGTATTTTAGCTCGCTCAGCAAAAATCCTTGGTGTAAAAATTGATGATGATGCACTAGAGGAAATTTCAAAACGTAGCCGTTTTACGCCACGCACCGCGAACTTCCTGTTGAAGCGCTGTCGTGACTTTGCACAAGTACATAAAAAAAACTTAGACAAAAAAACTTCACAAGATGCACTCGAACTCCTTGACGTTGATGAACTCGGACTAAACCGAAGTGATAAAGATATTCTTCACACTATTATAGACAAATTTAATGGCGGGCCCGTAGGGTTAAAAACCCTCTCGGCTGCAACATCAGAAGAGGAAAGTGCTTTGGAAGAAGTACATGAGCCATACCTATTACAGCTTGGCTTACTTGAGCGAACACCGCGTGGTCGCATTGCAACCGCGCGCGCATACGAACATCTCGGACTAGAAGTCCCAAAACGATTATTGAAAGATTAAAAAAGTGACACTAACTTGTGGGTTCTTCAAATGTAACATCTGATGCATTGCTTGAACCACCAGTCAAAAGATTCGTTAGTGAGGTGACCGCTTGAAAGGCTGCATCAGCGACATTTTCCATAACCCAAAGAACAAAGTTGTTTCCCCCTGTGGTGACTTCGTATTCAGCTAATGGGTCATTGCCCTGTGCGTTAAGTACCGCGAGAGTTGAGGTAGCCCGAGTAGCTGGAGCCGCTTGAGGGCGTATCCATCCATCATACACTGCGAGGAAGTGCTGAATGGCAGTATCAGGGAGCACACGTTTTTCAAGTTCTGCAACAAACACTCTGCGTTCAACTTCCTCCGCTTTTGCCTCTCGGCGAACAGTACAATTTTGACTCGTTTCATTCACTCGACAAAATACTGCATTCTTTGCTTGTTTTCCTTTTTCCTCTGCCACGCGCAGCGCTCGAATAGCTTCATCCTCAACAATTAAATCCTGAATGCGTCCAAATGATTTATTTTCGGTGTTAATTGCATTCGGCCCTCCAACTGCGGTAAGTGTTTGAGCAAAATGATCCACTCGCGCAAGTTTTGGTGGCGTTTGAGCTGCAATATCACTCGCAATTGCTTGAATACTACGAAGACTACTATTAATTCGAGGAAGTCCTGCATAGTCTGGTGTTACATAAATTACTTGTGGTTGCCCTCCTATTTCTCCTTCAGGGGTCGTGCGCAGTGCCGCTTGCCCGGTGACAAAGTTCGCGAGTCTACCTATTGCACTATTTCCTCCCGTAAAGCGTTGGACAAAACTCTGTGGTCGTTGTTGTAGCGATTGAGGAGTTCGAAGGCTTCGGTAGGGGCTTCGCGGAGTTGCTTGAGGGGTTCCCTGCGGAGTGGCGTTGTTCCCAAGATTTCCAAGAGTTGAACCAATTCCGTTGTTGGTAGCAGTATTATTTCCCAACGCTAGTGATCCTGTAGGGTTTCGTACTCCAGCTCCAGTAGGAGAGGGTCCTGCTGGTCCAGGTCCTGCTGGTATAGATGGTTGAGCTGAAGAATTTATTACTGAAGGAGTGTTATCATTCAAAGTCTCTTGTAAATTTATCTGAACAACTTTCCCACTATCTCCGGGATTTTGAAAAGTCGTACGATTTACTGACCCATCGGCAGGTACAGGAGTAAAGCCCAGAGGACTTTCGCTTGCAGAATATCGGGTAGTTTCTACACTCACAAGCTGCTTAGACAAGGTCCTCGACTCTAGCCTTACCACCACCTCTCCGTTATCAAAGTGAACATTTTCTGCTCCAAATCTTGCCTTATATGCATCTAAATTTAGCTGTTCAGCGGCAGTCGGTTGCCTCGTACTTACAGGAACTCCAAAATTGTTAAGGACTCCATTTTGGGGAACTCCCTGATTTTCTTCTCTTAGTCTATCTTCAAGATTAGCCTTTTCAATAGCGGCAGTACTTGCCGAATCTATTGCCAACTTACACTGAGGATCTCCTCTTCTACAACATATCCATTCTCCCGAAATCGCCGCTAGAACCGCCGATGACTGACCAGCATTGAAAGACTCCTTGTAGCAAGAAAGAGCGCCTCTATATCCATTTGAACACTGCTTTCCACTCGTTGAAACTCCTTCGGATACTTTTGCTCCGCGAGCTGCAGTTAGCTGAGCAACAAAAGAGTCCACCTTCGTCTTGCAACCGGTAGGATTAGAGCCGCATAACGACTCAATAGTATCTGGACTTATTTTACAAAAACTTTCAATGGGAACAGAACCCGACTGAAGAACGTACCGAGTAACATAATCACTATTGCACACCCCTGAGGCACCATCTCCTCCACAAGTTAAATCTGTTTTGCCCTCGGGAGAATTTGTCGTTGTAGGAGCAGAGGTATGAACTTCGGTACCTGGATGGTGACTAGCTGTCATACTTGTACCTACAACAGCCAAATTTAGACCTCTAGATTGCGATACTGCATAAATACCTACAGAGAGAATAAATAACAACCCTAGTAATGTTACATATCTAAATTTTCCCATACTTCTCATAGTACCTGAAGAAAGATACTTTTAAGAAAAATACTGGCTTTTTTGGGGATTATATTGACTTTTAGAATAATCGTGCTATAAATAGTACATAACATATATTGATTAGTGTCAATACAGTGTTCAGGTGAGTGGTCACAAATTCTTTGTTCCTACCCACCTTCGCACTAATTCAAACCAAATGTCGCGCGAAGGCGACCTAGAAGGAGCTTCATCATGAAACTCAAAATGTTCCTTGTTATGGCGTCCTTGTTGGTCGCTCCGTTTACAGCCCAAGCTGATGAAATGACCCCCGGCCAGACTACCGACTGGGCTGAGTTCAAGATTGTTGCAACTGATGCAAAGCGCCTATGTGTTTGGCAAGATAGAAGTCTCTACTGTCCTCGCAATCGCATAGCTGTTACAGGCGAATCTCGTCGCGTCATAGATCAGACAATTATCCGTGAGCTTCAACGCTTACAGCGAGCAAATCATCCTGCCATCGTCGGCCAACTTTACACCCGCTAGGAGCGTACGTTCCCCGCTCTCCGAGCACTCCTGCACCACGTAGACTTCGGTCGCGTGGTGCTTTTTCTTTTATAATTTTAGTTATTGCTCTATTTATCTGTAACTGGGAGTACTCGTACTCTTTCCGTATTTTCGTCAAAAATTTTAACTGGTTCACGGTTAATGGTGTCAGGTACCATTTACCTGCTATACTATGTTCATGGCAAGACTACCCCGCGTAGATATTGGCAACATCGTCTATCATATACTTAACCGAGCAAATGCTCGGTTAAGTATATTTCATAATAAAGAAGATTATCGTTTGTTTGAATCCATCCTAGAGGAGGCTCAAGAAAAATTTAATATGCGCATACTCGCCTACTGCATAATGCCCAACCATTGGCACCTAGTTGTATATCCAAAATATGACGGTGAGCTCGCTCCGTTTATGCAGTGGATTACACTCACACATACACAACGTCATCATGCAACACATAAAACAATTGGTGGTGGTCACCTATATCAAGGAAGATACAAATCGTTCTTAGTACAAACAGATGGATACTTGCAGCAGCTCCTTCGTTACGTTGAACGTAATCCTGTACGAGCATCCCTTGTTATACGTGCTGAAGATTGGCAATGGTCTAGTGTCTATCGGAGAGAACGAGGTACGATTCAACAACAAAAATTATTGACCTCTTGGCCAATTACCATGCCGACTGACTACCTTACTTGGGTGAATGAGTCACTGAAAGAAGACGAACTTACCACATTGCGATACAGTACAAACAAAGGTAAGCCGTACGGACGTGATGATTGGGTTGCTACCATGATCAAAAAATTTAAGTTAGATATGACAACGAGATTAGTCGGCAGACCTAAAAATGGTACCTGACACCATTATCTGACACCATTATCCGTCCACCACCACAGCATCAACCCTGGTGGTGTTTTTTATTTCAAATTTAATTATTCAATAACACTATCGATTAATCGATAACATTTGCTATGTAATCTTGTATTACAAACTCTCTTGCAAAATACTGGATTACTGATATTCTGTATAAGTAACTAAACACAATATGCAAACAATAAAATTACAACAACGAGGGGTGCTCACCCTTCCAAAAAAGATACGTGAAAAATTAGATCTTGTTGAAGGTCAGTCTTTACGAATACATCAAGATAATAATCAAATTATTCTTGAGCCTGAACAGAGTTTCGATGCACAACTTGCAGCCGACTTAAAACAAGGACTAGAAGACATTAAGAATGGTAAATACATCGAGTTCTCAACCATAAAAGAGATGCACAAAAAACTTAAAGACTATGAAGTTTAAACTTACCGATAAAGCAATTAAACAATACCTCGCTTTGTCGGCACCCATTCAGAAAAAAGCGGATAAACAATTCACATATTTAGTCGAAAATTTTCGCCATCCATCGCTTGCAGCAAAAAAATATAGAGGTTCAAATGATGTTTGGCAAGGAAGGATTGATAAAAACTGGCGCTTCTATTTTCATATTATTGAACCGCACTATATTATTATTTCTGTAATTAACCATCCTAAGTAAAAACTTTTTGCAACGCTGCAAGCGCTATCAGATATCAACTTTGATGGCGTTTTTTCTTGAGATATGTACATATTTGTGTAAAGGTGCTTGTATACCTCCGTATTCACTCAAGCAAATTGTCGCGCGGAGGCGGCCAAATCAAGAAGGAGGACTTTATGAAAAGATCTAGCATCTTTTTGGCACTCTCGTTCTTTGTGCTCTTTATACTGCCAAGTATAGGACGCGAAGTGTTTGCTTCAGCAGCTGTACAGCAGCCGTGCGGCGTGCTCATCAAACTTGGTGATACATCTGCCGCAGTTGGAAAAAACGCCAGAGCAATTACCATTTATACTCAGGTACTCGGTATGTGCCCTGCCAGCGCTCTCGCTCGTTTCCAACGAGCGCGCGTGTACATGGCAACAGGAATGTTTGCTCTTGCTGGAAACGACTTCAAAAAAGTCACAAAGAGCAAACCACATTGGCAGAAAGCGTGGAGTGGACTGGCGTGGTCGCTTTACAAACACGGCCATCCAAAATCTGCACTTCCTGCTGTGCGTCGTGCATTGCAACTGAAACCCGCCGACTTCAGAGTGCTCCATACGTTGGGCAAGGTGCTACAAGCACTAGACGCGCCGATATATGATTACGTGAAAGCATATCGGGCGGCATGGCGTCTTGACCCAAAGCGCAAAAAAGGATGGACCGAGCTCATGACCATCGTCGACGGCATACCCTACTGGGGCTCGATGGCATAAGTTGTTTTTGTACTTTTGTTAATGTTGATTGGGAGAGCCTGTTTGGTTCTCCCAATCAACCACACTATGCAGACTGCAATCTGCGTGGTGTTTTTTCTTTGCATCGCATCTGTGTTAACTTATCTATCTGTAACGGGAAGTACGCGCACTCTGGTCGTGTTTTCATCAAAAGGTTCTATGAACCCTCGACTCTCTTCCTCACGGGTGGGTTCGGGTATATCCGCTCCTCTTCCATTTCTTGCTTCTTCTCTATTTTCTCTAGGTAATAGTAATATTTTTTCTATATCAATCCGCAGGTCTCAGCAGTTACCACAAACTAGGGCGTGGGGAACTTCGGCTCCCCAAGCCACCCACACCGCTCGACATCACGTCTTGTGGTGGTGTTTTTTATTAAAATTCCGAAAAAAGTAGTAGTACTGTATGATAACGTACTTCCTCATATAGCTACTGATCTAGGTGGTGACCATCTGAAGACAGGGCTTCCGTCGAGAGAAAGAATTGTAAAGTTTTATAGTGAGTTACTCAGATTTTCCTGATTAAAATTTATGAAAGTGTACATATTCGTCTTCATAATGTAATCTAAATCAATATAAATTATATAGAATAAAAGTGAATCTTCTATACAAAATTATTATTTCTTTACTATTCCTTCAAAAAGACACTTATGACTTCCTCTTTCCAATATCCTAAAATTGTAGACGAAGTTGCATTAAAGTTAATTTCTCAATTTGAGAAAAACCTCACATCAGTACTCCTTTATGGCAGTAGTCAAAAACAAAAGCAGTTCTGGGACCTAGATATTGTAGTAATCCTAAAAAGCAAAAATTCTTTAGTTCCAGACTTGTCATTTTTAAAGAAAATTGTTGCACAATTTTCTGAACACACGCTTGATTTACAAATACTGTATTCCGAAGAAATGTCGTCATCAGACACGTTCTCTCTTGATGCACATGGTGCTTTTTTTTCGGAAATCTTAGCCAAATCAACCGTTTTGTACGGTGAAAATCCATTTGTCCAGTTTAAACGAGCGGAAGATCTGGTTACAATAAGCTTACTTAATCGAATTCAACGCTACGTCTTTCAAGCCAGGCAAGAATATATAGGTACTGAACGTTACGTAAAGGACAAAAATCCAAAATACCATAGCAAACACCTACGAAGGATGTTGCTCGATCTAATGTTAATACTTGGCCCATGTGATAATACTAAGCAGGCAGAAGTATTATTTAAGCAACGCTTTCCTGAAGTACAGCTTGGTGATATTGATGCATCTTCTGATGATATAACTGACCATATAGAATTATATGAGCAGATTTATAGCGTTGCATTAAATGCTGTCAATTGCTTGTTACCAAAAGAAAGAAAGAGGGTAAATCGAGCGTCAATAGACGGGATTGTTTTTGAGTACTTGTTGCCAGTGCATTATACGAATGCAATTATTGTGACCGATGGTCTCCCGCGCACCCCAGACCTCTCATTGTTTATCAATATACTTGCCTCATGGGGATATGCCGTTTTCTTCCCGCGCCTACGGGGTACCTGGGAATCTTCTGGTGAATTTCTAGAGTACAACCCTTCAAAAGACATAGCCATGCTCGCACACAATCTAAAGATTGGCATAGTGTTAGATGACAAAAAAGTAGTAGTTGACCAAGTATCGGTTTTGGGCACGAGTTTTGGAGGATTAGTTGCTCTTGATGCTAGCCTGCACGAAGATGTGTCGCACTCCATAGCCGTATCCCCTGTTTTTTCCTTCGCATCCATCCCTGGCATAGAAACACTCTCATCGTTTATAAATGATTCTTTTGGGGAAGCATATCGATATTCCGAAAAAAATTGGAATAGGTTAGTAAACGATGACATATTGTCTTTGAAAAAAATTACTAGCGACTCAAAGTTTAATCACTCAAAGTGTTCTATTATCGCTGGAGTAGAAGATGTTCAGATTGAAATAAATGAATTGAGTGGGTTGTCTAAGAAAAACAATATACCGATGTATAAACTTCCATCAGGACACTTATCTTTTCATAAAAATACCCGCCAAATTCTTCCATTACTTTATAAAATTTTAAAAGAACATGGTTAGTTCACTCTATTATTTACAAATCATATCATCACCTGTACCATCACCACTAGATAATAAATTAGCAATAGAGGAGCATATAAGATGCGCTACGATAGTTCCCTTGCGACAGTAAGTACGATCCCACTGTCTCCAACGCACGCTAACGAATTGGGTTTTTATAGCCTTTTTGTTTTTGCAAACAAACTCTCTAAATCTTTGCAAATACCTACTGTCTACTGCCTTAACAGTCTAGGCAAACCTAAGGCCGAAGAAGCTATGGTTAGACTTCGAGATGTAACTCGTCTCTTGTGCATAGAGCCCACCTCTTGGTGGAACGATTCGTCTCTTAAATCACCTTTAATATCAAACAAGGCATACAACCTCCTAGAAAGAGGTCTGGTACAGAAACGGGTCTGTACCATAAAAAGGTGTCGCTGCGGTACCGTCGAATACCTTGCCGACGTAATCTTGCACAAAACAAGAAAAACTCTCATTCATGGTACCAATGCTAGGTGTTGCAACTCAGAGATTATCTCACGTAGTGAATCAGTACTTATTACCGCACCCTTACCTTACGTTGAAATTCCAGATATGTATCCCGCGTGGGCATCTGTAGAACTAACGGCTGTACTAAAAATACTAGCTGGATGTCAACTTCTACTATCAAGAAGTACTGCGCGTATGTTTCAATTACACTTATCAAATGAAGATTCATGGGAACTAGATAGTGATTTTATTTGGTGGTTATTCATGGACTGGTTACAAAACGAACATACATATCCAGAACATTTGGTTGTTGGAGCATCGGTGATACGTCAAACTGGGATACTCCTTGCACTAACGTCTCTCATTGGTATTCCTTTGCCAAAAAAAATCTATTGTCTGCTTATCATCACCGTCATGCATGGTAATTCTATTTGCCTCTAAGGAAAAATAAAATTCAAAACTCGAGCCCCTATCAAATTTATCTCTCTCGCCGAGTTCCAAAGCTTCTCTAATCTTATACTCATTACTTTGTAAAAAAT
>JAESTJ010000036.1 GCA_016763615.1 Minisyncoccota bacterium
AGTTAGTGCTGGGTATACCGTATTAATCATGTATTAATACATGATTAATACGGTATACCCAGCACTAACTTTATTCTGACGAGAACATGTAGCATGGGTATTAATTTTATTCGACAATGAAGTTAGTGCTGGGTATACTTTTCGCATATGGAGTTACTATTTTGGAGTTTCATACTATTAGTGGCGCTTGCGGCGCTAGTAAAATCAGCTGACTTTTTCACTGTGGCAGCTGAGCGTCTCGGGCTTTTCTTTGGTCTTTCAAGTTTTGTTATAGGAGCAACTATCGTTTCGTTCGGTTCATCTATGCCTGAACTTGCCACGGCCCTTTTTGCTCTTAAGGCAGGAGCTACTAGTTTTGCAATAGATAATATTGTAGGTTCAAACATTGCGAACGCTCTTCTGGTAGCAGGTATTGCTTCAGTTGCAGTAAAAACTCTTCGAGTAAAAGAACAGCTCATTGATGTTGATGTGCCGTTTTTCTTCATGTCTACGGCCTTGTTTATACTTTTTATAATGGACGGGAAATTTACCGCAGCTGAGGGAGTGGTGAGTTTAGTGATGCTCGGAGTTTTTGTCGTATACACCATTAGTGCAGGTAGGGACGATATTTCCGATCATGACGAAAAGGAAGACACAAAACCGCCTCTTAAAGCGGTATTTCAATCTTTAGGAATAATTGTGGTAAGCATTATCGGTATTGTCATTTCCTCTAAATATACTATTGACAGTGTTACCCATATTGCAGAATTAATGGATATTGCACCTGCTATTATTACTATGCTCGCAGTAGCCTTTGGTACTAGCTTGCCTGAAATTATAATTTCTGTGCGTGCCGCAATGGCGGGAAGACACTCAATCGCATTGGGAAATATTTTTGGCTCGAATACGTTCAACGTACTTGCGGTTGCCGGAATTCCTTCTTTCTTTGGCACGCTGACCGTTTCTCCAGAAGTGTTCACCATTGGATTACCATTTTTAATCGTAGCTTCTCTTGCGTTTATTTTTGCTACCTCTGATGACAAAATCCAAAAATGGGAAGGCTTTGCGTTATTAATTATTTATGTAGCTTTTGTGGGGAAAATTACAGGGATGTTTTAGGAAACTAAGTTATATAAATGTAACTTAGTTGCAGGAAAGAGATTCTTTAGAATGTTGTCGATTTGATGTGTGAGAGAGCAAAATTTGCATTAGGTTAATATAATCGTATAGTGCACGAAGGCTATTTGAGATTTTTAGACACAACCAACAACGAGGTGCAAGACAATGACACAAGAACAAAGCCCTTTTTGGGCTAATGAACTTAAGAAGATGGGAGCACTTCGGATTCATGACGGAAACCCGAGGCGACCTCATGCCAAACTGACATCGGGTAAATGCAGCAATGGATTTTTCAACGGTAGCAAGGTTATTGAAAATCCGGGTAGACTTAAAGAAATATGTACTCTCATTTTGGCAAATAATTTGAACGATCTTGTGCAAAAAGAATCGAATCGAATTAGGATCGATCGAGTGGTAGGGTCTGCTTTTGGTGCCATAACCATGGCGCATGTCATGGCCAGTCTCTTGAAAGCGAAAACTGGCTTTACTGAGGATCCGGACCAAAAAAAAGAGCGGATGGAACTAAAGCGTTTTTCCGTCGCAGGCGAAAAAGTTCTGGCTGTCGAAGATGTCGTTACTACTGGAGATACGACACGGAAGACCATTGCAGGACTTGAAAAAAAAGGTGCCAAAGTTCTTCCCGTTATCGTGACTTTGGTGAACAGATCGGACATGACCGATACTGATGGTAGGAAGATCATTGCGTTTATTGATCACCCGATGCCGGAATGGGAACCATCAGAGTGTCCATTATGTAAACAGGGATCGAAACCACTCCGTCCTAAAGGTAATTGGGATGCCTTGAATGCTGACTACTAAGGTTATCGTAATTTGTTCCCAGATTGTGAAATACTTGAAAGCGCTCATCGAGAGATGGGCGCTTTTATTTTGATAGATGTTGTGGAGAAAAGTTGGAACCAATTGAAGGATGTTTTAGTATAAAAAGCGGCCTGATCTTATTAGAATCAGGCCGCTTCAGAATAATTCGTGTCTGTTTATTTAGTCACAAGCCAAGCTCGTGACCATATGCGGTAAACGTTATAGTAGTCGTTTTCGACTACAAAACCGAAACAAAGTTCTTCTTGAGCCCAATCACCATCACCACCAAAGGTTCCAGATAGTTTTGCTCCACCGAAGCCAACACCATATTTTTTGCGTTCAGTTTCCATGAAACCCTATAGAGCTTCACTCATAGTGAGTTCTTGCTCAGGATAGGAATCATATTCCGATTCCTCGATGGCGCCGAACATTCCAGTTAACGCGCGCCGGTCAACCAGACGCATTTGTGCCAGGCAGCCGTCTTCCATTGGGTTGTCAGATTCTTCATAAAAGACAGCATAATATTTCTGCGGACTCACCACCCAATGTTCTTGTACGCCGGTTATAGCCATAAAAGCAGCGAAATCTTCCTTCGAAACATTGTTCCCAAAGTGAGGATATCCGCCTTTGTCACCTTGTGGAGGCGCGATTTTCAGGGGATTTGGGGATCCTTCTTGGTATCCGTATACGCCATTTCCGTGTGGCGCGAATTTGCTAAGGTCAGAAGGGTCGACATGGGTTTTGTTTTCAATGAAAAGTGGCGGGGAAATCCGCAACTTACCATCGAGTCCCTCTAGAGTAATGCGGATAGGTTCAGGCATTTATTCGTCCTTTCAAGGTTCAAAATGAACATGGTACTTACAAGAGCTTGTTGCTCTGAAGTTGATTGGACAATACAACAAAAGTCATGTTTTGTAAACACAAAATACCTCCTACTCAGGAGGTATTTTGAATCGGCGGAAAAGGACTCGGTCACAGTCACTAAGTACAATTTTAAAATTTAAAATGAGGGACTCGGCTGCCTTTACTAAATATTTTAACGAAAATATTAAGTGACGCAGCCCCGCCGCTCACATCCTCATTCATTCTTCATTTGGATATGTTTCGCTTTTTTCGAGTCCCTAACCACCCAAGAACGACAAAAGCCCCGCAAGCTGCTCGC
>JAESTJ010000037.1 GCA_016763615.1 Minisyncoccota bacterium
AAACCGCTAAAACGCTCTGCGTTTTAGCGGTTTATGTGTTTTCTACCCCCAAAGACTTCTACTAGGATACTAGGAATTAGTCGATACACACAATATAAAGAATTCTCACAGTTCGATGTTATCGGCTGATGTATTATCCACATATGTCCATTGCATTGTCTACTTTAATAGACTAGGTCGTTATATAATGTTGTTCATACGAGAAAACCTCTAATTATATTGAGGAGTTCCGTGCTATGTATTTCAATATATAAAGATATCGGGTCGAACAATGTCTTTTTATAGTGTGTGTAGGATTAAAGTGAACTAATTAATATAGAACAGAGAAATTAAATTAAATAAAATAGGAATTTAGAAATAATTAATTTTAAGAAACTATTATGAACGCAATTATTAAACAATCAGGGATTCTTTCAGCATTAGTAGTTCTCGCTGTAGGAATAATCTTTGGTACATTCAGCATGGCGAGCGCCGCTCTAACCATTGCAACAACGAGCATTACTACTGACGGGGCGTACACGGTCACGACTGTAGCGGGTTCAACGGTTAACTTGTTCGCAGCCAACACAACTGGTGTTATCACCATAGGTGGTACAGCACAAACGGGTAACTTGGTTATCGGAACAAGCTCTGGAACTATGAACTTGAACTTAGGTATCGGCACAGGAGCTACTACCGTTAACGTTGCTACAGGTGGAACAGGAGTTAACACAGTTAACATTGCTACAGGAGCAATTGGCAACTTGGTTACTATCGGTTCCGTAACTGCCGCAGCTTCTCTTAACTTACTATTCGGAACAGGCGACTTCACCATCGATGGTGCCGCTGCTGGTACTATCGGAATTGGTGATGCAGCTCAAACAGGAACAATCACCATTGGTGACAGTTCAGGAACTCTTGCAATAGATTTCGGTACTGGTGAAGGAGCTACCACCATTGGTATCGGTACAGGTGCAACAAACGCCAACACCATTAACATTGGAACTGGTGCTGTAGCGAACGTGATTACAATTGGTAGTGCAACCGGAGGACTTCGTTACTATGCACAAACTAGTTCACCAGCGGGCGACACTACAATAACTGCTGCGCAGACCGGCTCAACATTCTTTGTTGGAGCAGCAGGCGACGACTTCACTCTTCCTGCACCAGCTGCTGGTCTAAACTATAGATTTATAATGGACACTCTCTTCGCCACTACTAATATGACAATTGTCACTAATTCGTCATCTAACGTTATTGAAGGATCCTTACTAGTTGCGGGAGCTGTAGTTGCTTGTGCTAACGAAGATACTGTTTCGTTTGTTGCGACAGCTGAACTTCCAGGTGACCATATCGAGGTATTCTCAGACGGCACGAGTTGGTTTGTTAGAGGTGAAGCTACTACTGCTGGTGGAATTACTTGTACTCAAGCCAGCTAATCTGATAGTTATTAACAACCAAACGATAATAACCTGACGCGGATGTGCCTAACTTAGATGCATCCGAAGAAGGCAAAATAATTATGACTATCAGTACCTATAAAAAAATAGCTATACCAGCTGTTCTCGCGATTGCAATTGCGGCAATGGTACTGGTGCTACCTAACTCAGCACGCGCGGCATTTGATGATGTGACTCTCACTTCAGATATTGTACTGAGCGTGAACGGAGTGACGATGAACATTTCTGGTTTAAACGGCGTTATAGAATCTATAACGGTGAATCCAACAAACTTCACATTCGATTTAGTTTCAGGCTCTGAAATAAGTATTTCTTCGGCAAACAAGAATGTTATGAACAGTGACGCATCTTCTACATACCTGACAACAGACGTATGTGGTACAAGTCATTCCTTATTGCGGCACGCTTCTACATCAGACTCAGTAACAATTACCGTTACTCCATCTGCGTCAACATGTAGTGGTACCGCTCAAACCTCATCCTCATCTTCTCCTGTTGGAGGGGGAGGGATACTCTCAGGTGGTGGTGATGGTAGAGTTAGTTCTTCTGGTGGAGGATCTTCTTCGTCCAGTGGTTCAACAACCGTCACTACAGCAACGACACCTACGATTACAGCAACAACACCTACAAGCTTTTACAACTTCACCCGAAGTCTTGATGTAGGCTCAAAGGGCGATGACGTACAGGAGTTGCAGAAATTCTTGAATGCAAATGGCTTCCAGGTATCGGCAAGTGGTGCTGGTTCCCCTGGTGGAGAAACTAGCTTTTTTGGTCCTGCGACACGCGCAGCACTTGCAAAGTACCAAGCTGCTAATGGCATTAGCCCTGCAGTTGGATACTTCGGTCCATTGACGCGAGCGTCCTTCATAACTGGAACAACAACTACTCCGGCAATTACAACACCGTCGTCATCAGGAGTTTCAGCTGTGTTCTCGAGTGGTTTGGATGTTGGGCAGACAAGCGCTGACATCAAGCGACTCCAACAACTCTTAAACAGTGATTCCGACACACGAATTGCATCGAGTGGTGTTGGCTCAGTAGGCAACGAAACCAATTACTTTGGCTCTTTGACAGCAGCAGCTGTTCAGAAGTTCCAAGTGAAGTATGGTGTGGCACAAGCAGGTGACGCTGGATACGGCTACGTTGGTCCAAGTACTAGGGCAATGCTTAACACAGTGTTTGGCGGCGGTTCAACTCCAACGCCTTCAACTCCAGCTAGTTCAACTGGTGTGTCAGCTCTGCAAGCGCAAATAAATGCTGCTCTGTTGCAGGTGCAACAATTGCAAGCACAATTGCAGAATGCACAGTAGTAAAAAGGTTTAGAGGTTTAATTCGTAGCTAACTACTATAGTTAGCTACGGTTAGACAACGAACAAACAAAAAATACTCCAGTTAACTGGAGTATTTTTTGTTTGTTTTGCGTAAATCTAATAAGACGTTATGATAGACGGTATGAAAAAATACATGACACATAAAAACATTAGTATTGCCGTAGCAGTTATAATCATTATCGCAATTGCCCTGTGGAAACTAAATTCGACACAAGACAGGACACTAGAACAAGTTGTGACAGAAGAAACCGCACCCACCACCCAAGAAATTACAGATGAAGCCATCTCAGCGGCAGAAGAAATTGCAAAAGAGACTACTAGTACAGAAGAACCAAAGAAACCAACCGTAAACAGCAATCCACCTCTGCAGTTCGCAGTAGAACCCCAAACACAAGATACGCCAGAAAAAATAGAGCTAGGCCCACGACAACCCGCAACAGTTTCCCCAATGGCAGCACTTATTTTTTTCATGGAAGCAATGCAAGCAGGGGATATTGAAAGAGCCGTCTCGTATTTCCGTGCCGACTTGCAAGATTCCTACCGAACTTCGTTCACCACTCAGTATAAAAACGGCCATCCAGTTGTTCGAGTGTACGCCTTAGGAAACATTGGCGAAGTAGAACTTATTGATCCTCAATCAGGGTTATACGAAATTCCAGTATATTTAGGACAATCAGAGCAAGCATTCCGCCTAAACTTCATGTTTGATAGCTCAGTCCAAGAATTCGTCATCACCGAACTCTAACAATCTTCTTTTTAGGTTTCTATCTTAAAAGATTTAAAGCCACACACTTGTCCAAGGGTTCCCCTTGGACAAGTGTGTGGCTTTGTTATATTTGAGATATGGAGCGCAAGTTAATATTTACAGAAGGTGAGTTTTATCATATTTATAACAGAGGCATCAACAAAAATAGCATCTTTTTCTCTTCTGGTGACTGGTTACACTTTCAGCGTCTTCTGTACTTGAGAAACGGAACCAAACACATAAAACCCAATCGTGTCCAAGGGTTCCCCTTGGACACGATTGATCGTGGAGAAAGTCTAGTTGATATATGCGCATATGCAATGATGCCAAATCATTTTCACTTATTAGTGCATGAAAAGAACGAGGGAGGAATAAGCAAGTTTATGGGAAAATTCTCCACAGCTTTTTCTATGTACATGAATAAAAAATATGAAAGAAGCGGATCTCTTATGTGTAAGCCATTTCGCGCTAAACATGTAGATAGTGATGAGTATCTTCGATGGTTAATTTTATATATTCATTCGAATCCAATTGAGATAATAGAAAAAGGCTGGAAAGAAGGAGAGATTAGAGATTTAAAAAAGCCACAAAAGTATCTAGACGAATACAGATACTCAAGCTACTCAGATTATTCTGTTGCCGAACGTGATGAAACTCTTATTCTAAATAAAGATGTATTGCCAATTGAGGTAGATGCCATAAACCTAAACGAAATACCCACCCTTATGTCCAAGGGTTCCCCTTGGACATAAGGGTGGGTAAAGGAATATGTGGTATTATCAAAATATGGATTTTGGGAAGATTGTGTATACGCATAAAAAAATAGCTCTGATAGTAGTAATTGCTATTGGTATAGCGGGTCTTGGATACTATTGGCATGACAATAGTAAAGAATTTGTTGTGCTAACCGATGCACAGCTTGAAGAACTTGGTTCCGCAAAGGCTGTTGCTAAGTACTATGAACGTCTACAGAAAGCGTATGATAATGACACTTTTGGAGGAAGTACACCAGAAGAAACGTTGTCGCTGTTTGTAGAAGCTCTAGAGTCAGGAGAAGTTGAGTTAGCGAGTAAATATTTTGTGTTTGAAAAACAGGAAGTGCAGTTGAAAAAACTAAGTGAGAAAACCAGTGATGGGCTTAAAGAAAAAGCTGAACAAATAAGAGGTTATGATTTTGAGGAAACTGATTCAAATTCTAATACAGATAATCGTGTTTCTTATTATTACTATAGTTATTTAGATAAACCAACTCCGCTAGTTGATGAATCGGGTAAGGTTATTGCGACGATTCCTGCGGGGAGAATAAGTCATGCTGTCATTTTCGTAAAATACAAAGTATGGAAAATAGAAGATTTGTAACACATACATTATTCTTTCTTATTATAGTGTCGCTTTTTTTTACTCGTTTTGTGTTTGCTTATAGTCCCGATACAACTCATAGAGGTCTAGCAAGGGATACAGTACGACTATTTAATCACCATAATCAAAACAAGATAACAGATGCAGAACGCTCTTCTATGGAAAAAGGGTCGGTAGATGAGGATGTTCATGAGAGACCTCTAAATCATTTTTATGACCCAGTTTATAATCGTGGAATAATTGGAGGAGTTACCTCTAAACGATGGGCACAAGAAACACCACTACAATCTGGATTAAGTGAACAAGGGGCAGTCATTAGTGCAGTGACTCCTTACTTCGGTTCTCGATCAGACTATTCATGGGAACGTGCAATTTATGAATATGTTCATGGTGATAGGGAAAGAGCATTTGAAACACTGGGGCATATAATTCATCTTATTCAGGACGCTTCGGTGCCAGATCATACTCGTAATGATGCGCATCCACCACTCTTTCATTTTGGAAGTCCTTATGAAGAATGGACAAATCAGTTTGATGTATCAAATATATTTGTTTCTGGAGATTTAATTGCAGATGAGGTACCAGTACCAATACTTGGAAACCTTGGTGCTTATTTTGATAGCATTGCCACGTATTCGAATAGTAACTTTTTCAGTAAAGACACCATTAGTAACGAGGTGTATAGTGTTCCAAATTTATCAAGAGTGGTAGTAAAACAGGATCCTGTCACTCGCGAAACATTTGCGTATTTTACTAATAGCGGGGGAACAGATAGGATATTGTATAAAATTGAGACTGAAAAAGTTGATGGAGAATTCCGAGTACTTGATGTAGTAATCACAGACAAAAACAATCAGATACTTAGTGGTTATTGGAATCTTCTCTCACGTGAAGCGGTTTTGCATGGGGCTGGTGTTTTGAATTTATTTTTTGAGGAAGTTGAGCGTGAAAGAGAGAGTTTGGCGTTATTGAAAAAGAACGAAAACACTATAAACAAAGTTCTTGCCAGTGTGACAGATCCATTTAAAAAAATATTTTCAAAATTGTTACCGAGTGGCGAAAGCTCTGAAAACCAGGAGAGTAATAATGGAGAAGGTTCCTCAGAACAAAGTTCGCAGGGAGGAACAACTCAGAAAGAAGAACAAAAACTAACTACACAGCAGGTTTCGCCTGAAAGTGCTGACTTCCAGGCATCAACACCAGAACCAACCAAACCAACCAAACCAACAGGGCCGACTCTTCAAGAGCTGCAAGCTCAACTAAATCAGGCGAGTGCTTTAGTTGCTTTTATTGAGGCATTTTTCGCAGAACAGGATGCTGAGCGTGAAGCGGAGTGTATAAAAAACTCCATTCGCGGCCCCTGGGACAAGGTTGGATGGATAGGAGACAAGCCTGGATGTGATGATCCGACTCCGCGGATACAAAAAATGTTTTGGCTACCTATTCAAGGGGTTGGAGGAAGTGGTATTATTACTGTAGATGCTCCGGTAGGGCCACCTCCAGGAGTTCCTCCAGGACAGGAATTTTAGTACGTACAATTTTTACTGTGGGCATTGCGTGTTGAATTTTACAGGTAAGACACGTACCATATTGAGTATGAAGAAAGACATCATCAACAGCACTTTCTTTAATTTTCTTTTCGGATTTATTTTCATAATCTCCA
>JAESTJ010000038.1 GCA_016763615.1 Minisyncoccota bacterium
ACCGTTAGACGATGGGACCATTTTTCTGTTCAAACCTGAACGCTTCGATTGTAATACACTTTACTTAAGGGTGAAAGTAATACTCTAAGCAGTAGCTAGCCATTCATCCTCTTGACGCGCCAAAAGCTCCCGAGCTCTTTGGGGCTCAACCAGCATTTCCTTTATTGCTCGCTCTAAACGAATACCTGACTGAGAACCTTTTACGAGCACGACGTCCCCCTCTTCGAGCATTGCACGCACGGTAAGCCCTGCCTCTTTAGCTTCTCCTGAGTCGAATTCTTGTATGCATTCAACACTAAATCCAGCTTCGCGCGCAGCTGCTGCTATTTTCTTTGAGCGCACTCCGACAGTAATGAGTGCGTCTGCCACTCCAGTAATTTGCACTCCTGCTTTCTTGTGTGCCTGTGCACCAAAGCGACCAAGCTCGAGCATGTCACCAAGAACCGCAATTTTTTTCCTTTTGACTCAACTTTCTTAAGGGTCGTTATTGCAGCTCGTAGCGCAGTTGGTGATGAATTATATGAATCGTCTATTATGCTTGATTCATTAAAACCTCTGAGGATTTTCATGCGCCCCTTTGGTCCTTTTTCTTTTTTAAGAGCCTTCGCTATTGCGAGTGGCCCCATGCCCAAAGCTTGAGCAACTGCGAAGGCACAAAGAATCGGATAAATCTGCTGCTGGCCGAGACGTTCACATATTTGAATAGGAATACTTGATCCTTCCTCCTCAACTCGTAAACTCATTCCTATTGGTCTACCCTCTTTATTGTATAGAAAAGAAGTATGTGAGGCTGAGACATCATTATGTGGCTCCACACCAAAAAGTAGTATATGTCGGTCAGAAAACTCTTTCTTAAGTAGTAGCGTTTCTTTATCGTCACCCGAAAGAACTAATGTACCATCTTTCTTAAGAGCCTTGATGAGGGTTTTTTTCTCTCGGATAACATCTCTCGGACCAGCAAAATTTTCAACATGTACCGGAATATCAGGAAGGGAAGTTACCACGACGACATCTGGCTTAAGCCACTTTGCTATTTCTTGAATATCCCCTGGTCTATCGGTTCCCACTTCAAGTACAAGCCACTTTGGGTAGTGATTGGCAAGCAAAATCAATGCCAGTCCTTCAAAAATAATTCCCAACCACCGAAAAGGATTATTCCACCCAGAATCACAGCCTAGTATTGTAAGGGGTATTCCTATTTCACTGTTAAAACTTTTAACATTTTTTCGAATATAAAGAGAGTCTTCTAAAGCAGTATAAATCGCATCTTTAGTACTGGTTTTTCCGACACTTCCAGTGACGGCAATTATCTGAGGTTTGTACTTAGCGAGAATGAGTCGTGCCTCCCACGTAATTATTGCAACAACTATTTTCCTAAATATTTCCTTCATATAACTCCTTTATAACAAACAGCATACCATGGGTCGCTGCGCTCCCTAAGTCAGCAGAAACCTATCTGTCAGGAGGGATATTGTAATAGTTGATAAGGAAGTTCGTCATGTCCATAAAAGGTCGTGTGAGCGTTTGTGAAGCATATTGAGCACCCTTTGGTTCTACATTCATAAGGAATATTAAATACTTTGCATCATATGCTGGAAAGTATCCGAAGAAAGTATGTAAGAAACGATCATCATAGTACCCACCATTGGGAGATGCCATCTGAGCAGTTCCCGTTTTTGCGGCAATACTATAATGTTCCATTTTTACTGTTCCACCGAGCAGTGCTTCATCGAACACCTTAACCAACATTCGTGTAATTTCCTCAGACGTTTCTGGTTTGAGTATTTGTTCTCGCACGTCGGAATTATCAATATTGTGTGTAAGTCCATTACGTGAACGAATGGCCGAAACAACATGTGGTTGTTCTGAATAACCATCCGGTAAAATTGAAAGTGCCCGAACCATATTAATTGGAGTCAACGCAACACCCTGACCAAAACTCGCTGTAGCGTATTCGATGTCGCGTGGGCTGTTTAGGTTTTCCGTAAGGTTGCGCGCTTCATTGGGCAAATCTATTCCTGTTTCCTCGTTCAATCCATACCGATACATGTATCTACGAAACTCATCTTTTCCCATAGCTGAAACAATGTAAGCTGCTCCAGTGTTGAGAGATTGAGAAAGTATTTCCTGCATTTTAACCACTCCTCGTGCTCGTCCATCGAAGTTAGATATTGTCGAACCATTTAGTGTAAGTGAACCGCGATCGTTGTACGTGCTTTCGACTGTGATAGCACCAGAATCCAATCCAGCTGCCATAGTAAGAGGCTTCATGATAGAACCCATTTCATACACACGCTCAACGAGCGGATTTGCGAATAATTTAGTCTCAGTCTCTCCAAAATTATTTAAATCAAAAGTGGGGGAGACTGCCATCGCCCGTATGATTCCTGTCTGAGGTTCAATAACAATCGCTGCAGTGAATTTCGAATTCCATTCATCTTGCAAATCTGCCAATACTTTTTCTAAGTGAAGTTGTACGGAGGGTTCAATCGTAGTAACAATACTTCCCTCTCGCTTATTCACTGGTACAAAAACTATGTCACGAACATTGGTAAACAATTCAGCGAAGAAGTTTACATACAAATTACTCTCTCCTCGTGCTAGTACGTCTTCATAGTGACGTTCAAGCCCATATCTTCCATTACGATTTTGTCCATCTGAAGCCACAAAACCCAATATGTGAGACGCCAATGTATCCCCTGGGTAATATCTCCAGTGCTCTGGAATTAACAGAACTCCGTCCAAATCAGCTTCACGAATTTGAGTAGCCTCATCTTCGTTTAACTGCGTTTGAATCTCTTCATATGGATCTCCTTCTTTAGTAGCTCGAATCATAAAAATATCGCGCTCTATATCTATATATGGAGCTAGTGCAGTGTAAAGAGAGCTGGCGTCAGATACTTCTACAGGTTTGATTGCCAAACGGAAACCCGTCTTTATCGTGGCTCCACTTATTTCACGGCCATCCTTATCTTTAAAGAAAATTCCTCCCCTATCATAAAACCCTCCTGAAGAACTTACGTATTGATCAGTGGCTTGCGTCCTGTATTCACTTCCGTGAACAACTTGTAAAAAATAGAGACGAACAACAAGGAGTACTGCGACAAGAAGAATCGCGCCTAGAATGACGCGAGTTCTCCATACAAAATGTTTTCTATTTTTTGCTACTGCCATAGTCTGTATATACTACTGAATGTCCGCGCGACCAAGGTAGCGAACTCTCTCTACATATTCTTTGTTAGCAATACGGCTAAAACCTAAATCTGTCGCCAAATCAAGTGTAATTTTATTTTTTCCCTTAAGGTAGCTTACCTCAAGATCAGCTATGCGCGAACTAGCTTGAGCTATCGCACTTTGTGTTTCTTTACGCTCCACTGCGTGAACTACTGCAGTTCCAAGAAAATAGATATATAAAACGCCAAGAAGAACTGTGAGAATTAAAAGTAAACCAACTGTTCGTTGTTGTACAGTATGTAAAATTATTGCTACTGTCTTTGCCTTTTGTTTAAATGTTTTCTGCTTCATGGAAGTGTGTGAACTTAAAAGTCCGAAGCTTCGCGCTACGTGAACGCGGATTTTGCCCAACTTCGGTTTTGCTTGGAGTGACTGGTTTCTTGGTAACCACTTCACCGCGCCCTTCTTTTGCCCAAACGCGGAAAGTCTCCTTTACTAATTTATCTTCGAGGCTGTGAAATGTAAGGAATACCACTCGTGCATTTTCATGAGTGATGTTTGGAAGCGCTTCTAAAACTTCTTTAAGTGCTCCCAGTTCATCATTCA
>JAESTJ010000039.1 GCA_016763615.1 Minisyncoccota bacterium
TCCAGCTGCACGTTGGATAAGACTCTCCTCACCCGAGCCAACTCTATTTGAAAGAAGTTCATAGTAAATACCTTCGGACGGAATAAACATAAAGGCAAACTCTGTTGTCCCTTCTTCGGGTCGAATATATTTTGCTGTCTCAGTGATGCGAATTTTTAAGTCATTTACAAAAGCCTTTTCGAATTGAGCCCGTTCTGTTTCATCTTTTGCCTCTACCATTCTGTTGAAGTTTTCTAGTGAGAACTTAGAGTCAATTGGAACCACTTTATCTTTGACAAAAACTACCGCATCAACTATTTCTTTATCCTTAAAACTATATTGCATTTTAAAACCGCCAGGTGGTAAAACATTTTGAAGTACCGACTCTAAATAATACTCTCCTAAGATTCCCCTTTGCTTTGGATTTTTAAGAACGTCCTGAAGTTGTCGTAGTTGCTCAGCGAAAGAAATAACTTGTTTGTTAGTTTCTTCAAGCCGAGTAAGTTTCTCGGTAACGTCTCCAACAACTTTCTGAGAAGAACGCAGCTGCTCACGTAAACTGCTATTAATGTCTTTCGTACTTTCGTGGATTTTTGTATCAAATGAGCTTCGCAGATTTTGTATCTCTTTCTGCAAAAAACCAAAACCCTTCTCCGTTGCAGCGTTTCCGGCACCTTTCACCAAGCGCACTATATAGAGCACTACAAAAACATTGATCAAAAGAATGACCGCAAGAATAATGAGTACAACTGTAATGACTGACATGGAGGTTAGTATACCCAGCACAAACTTCGCTGTCGAACAAAATTCGAGTGTCTTGCTAGACACAGCAACGAAGTTTGTGCTGGGTGGAGCAAATGTGCACTTCTATTTGCTAATTGTTAGTCTTGTACGTGCTTATGTAGAAGAATTTTTGCGATTTCAACGATAAGTAAGTTTACAAATCCAAGAGCAATAAGCACTAATATTTCAAGTACGGAGAGGCTCGTTAGAGACAAAAGCTTTTGTAGCGGAGAGAATGTAAGAGCCGCAACGAGGAGACCAAAACTTGCAGCAAGCGCTCCCAAAAGGTACTTGTTTGAGAAAATAGGAATCTTCCAAATTGGTCGAGACAAATCCTTGAAAGAGAATGCATAGAACATTGAAGATATTGAAAGTGCTACAAATACTACCGTGCGTATCTTGTCTATCGCTACCCCTCCCCATAGAAGTAGGAAAAAGAGTCCGAGCAGTAGTGCTCCCGTAATGGCACTTACCATAAAAATGAACAATTTTACTTTCTTGGTGAGAATACTTTGTACACCACGTTTTTCAGGACGCTGATCCATTATCCCCTTCTCCTTTGGCTCAAAGGCAAACGGAAAACTCATGAAGCCTTCGCCGACTATATTCGCCCAGAGAATCTGTGTCGGAAGTAGTGGAAGAGGAGCTCCGAAGGCAAGCGCTCCACTTATGACAATAATCTCACTAAAACTAGTTGAGAGCAGGAAAGTGACAATTTTCCGTAAGTTTGCTATAACGCGACGCCCCTCAGCAATTGCCGCGGTTATGACGGAAAAACTATTATCGATGAGAATTAAGTCCGCTGCTGCTTTGGCAACTTCAGTACCACTCCCAACAGCAATCCCTATGTCCGCTGCTGCTAACGCAGGCGCATCGTTCACTCCATCTCCTGTCATGGCAACTACTTCACCACTGTTGCGCAACAGTCGAGCGACACGCAATTTTTGTTCAGGAAGCACACGCGCAACTATTTTGTGCTTAGTAAGTGCTTGTAGCAGTTCTTTATCATCCATTTCCCCTATCATCACTCCGGTTAACACAGGGGCATTTTCACGCTTATCTATACCAGTTTCCCGAGCAATAGCGCGCGCCGTTTCTGAATAGTCTCCTGTTACCATAATGACTCGTGTTCCTGCTCTTTTAGCTTGTTTAATTGCGTTTGGTACATCCGGGCGAACTGCGTCAGCAAAAGCTAGGAGTCCTGCAAACACAAATTGCTTTCCTCCTTCCGATTTGGTCACTTCGTCAGGCACTGAGTCTCCGGTAATCTTCATATACGCTACTGCCGTGAAGCGCATTCCCTCAGCTGAAATTCTGGCTTGCGTGTCTGCAAACATTTTTCGAGTTTTCTCATCTAATTTTCTTTCTCTTCCATTTAAAAAATATTTATCTGAACGCGCGAGCAAATGTTCTGGTGAACCTGAAAGATATAAACGATTCCCTCTTTGCGGACAATTATTTAAGGAAATTGCATAGCGTCTTGATGATTCAAACTGTACAAAATCGATACGCTCGTATCCATTCATAAACAAATCTACCTGAGAGACACCTGCTTCAAGCCCCGCTTCCGTTATCGCTTTTTCGAGTGGCCGACCATGAACAATCAATTTACCTGCCTCCTTTGGGTCTTCCTCAACAAATGCATCCGAAGCTAGCACTGACATACGCAAGAGTTCTTTATTGTCACCTGTGGCAGAAATATCGTTGGCTCTTGAATTCTGTGCAGTATAGAGCCCACTCATGAGCATTCTCCCTTGAGTTAAGGTTCCTGTTTTGTCAGTTAAAATCACTGTGGTTGAACCAAGAGTTTCTGCAGCGAGTAAATTTTTAACCAAACCGCCCTTGCGAAGTATTGATTCCATACCAATTGCTAAAACAACAGTAACCGCGGCCGGAAGCCCTTCAGGCATTGCAGCGACAGCAACTGCTATTGCGAGCAGTAAAATATCGGTCAATGGCTCTCCGCGTAAGAGCCCTAATATTAAAATAACTAATAGAGCCACTCCTATCATTCCCATAAGAAACCGAGCTATTCTGCGTATGCTTTTCTGAAGCGGAGTCATTGCGGGAGCTGCTTCCTGTGTACTTTTAGCAATCTGTCCAAAGCGAGCATCACTTCCTGTAGCCACTACTACTCCAACACCACTTCCTTCAGCAATCAGGGTGCCCATCCAAACCATATTTTTCTGCTCAGCTACTGGCAAAGCTCGTCCTAAAGATGTAGCAATCTTCTCAACTGGTAACCACTCGCCAGTTAGAGCAGATTCATTTACGGCAAGACTCTTTATTTCTAAGAGTCTGATGTCAGCAGGAATGGACGCTCCTCCCTGAAGAACGACTATGTCCCCTGGTACTAATGAGTTTGCTAGTACAACTTGTTGTTTTCCATTTCGAATAACTGTCGCATGTTTCTCTTGTGATTTTTCTAGTGCTTCAAAAACCTTAGCTGCTTTTCCCTCTTGCAGAACTCCAACAAATATATTTATACCGACTGCTATGAAAATAACCATCGTATCGAGGTACTCCCTTAAAAAAAGAGTAGCGAAGCCAGCTATTATTAAAACGAGAGATAGAGGACTTTTAATTTGACGTATGATTCCCTGAATCAAAAAGAACCCCTTTTCCTTGGGAAGTTCATTTAGACCATGACGCTTCTGTAATTTTTCCAAACTACTCTGATTGAGACCAGTGGTTCTGTCTGTTCGTAATATAGTTAGAACTTTGTCAGCACTGAAACTCCACCACTTTCTATTAGTAGCCATATCTTCGAAATTATAGCATGTGGCCAAAAACCAAACGTGATAGTATTGCGAATATGACAACACTACATGACACTCTTAAAAGTGAGATGATAAAAGCATTAAAAGCTCGAGAAGAAGTACGCTTAACGACTCTTCGAGGAATTATTAGTGCAGTTACTAACGAATTGGTTACACTCAAGCGTAAGCCTAATGAAATATTAGAGGATGACGGAGTACTTTCTGTTATAAAGCGAGCAGTTAAGCAACGTAAAGACTCAATAGAACAATTTGAAAAAGGAGGTCGTCAAGATTTGGCCGATAAAGAAAAAGAAGAAATGGCTATTCTAGAAACATACCTCCCTGCTCAAGCATCTAATGAAGAAATAGAAGCTGTAGTGGACAAAGTATTAAAGGACCTCGGTGAAGTGGACCCAAGCAAAATGGGAGTTGTTGTTGGCGCGGCAATGAAAGAATTGAAAGGTAATGCAGACGGCTCAGTTGTTAAGGAAATTATCGCGAAAAAACTTTCGTAATCACCCAGTGCCCAGTACCCACCCAGTACCACAACGATATCATTATTAATTATAAAAACATCCAATTGATTGGATGTTTTTATAATACTTGACAAAAGGTACGCTTGATGTATAATGTATTTATGAATCGTATGATGTGATTCATCCCCTAGTTTGCCGGGTGAAAGGCAAACACAGGTCAATGGAGGATGCCATGACCAATTTGAACATTAA
>JAESTJ010000040.1 GCA_016763615.1 Minisyncoccota bacterium
AAGTAATGATTACTGAAATTTCGCAACCACGAACTGACATAAACTCACGCGCTCCAAAAATTATCGCGCTCACTATTAAAGAAGACCAAATAGGTTTGGTTATTGGCCCTGGAGGAAAAATGATCAAGAGTATCAAGGAAGAAACCGGTGCTACTGAAATCTCAATCGAAGATGACGGCTCGGTATTTATAACCGGAAACTCAGGAACAGCAGAAGCTGCTGCAAAAATGATTGAAGAGCTTACACACGAATACGTCGCCGGAGAAAAATTCGATGGCGAAGTAACTCGCATAATGGACTTCGGTGCCTTTGTACGTATTGGTGCCAACACCGAAGGTCTCGTGCACATTTCTGAGCTCGCGCCTTTCCGAATCAACAAAGTTACCGATGTACTCTCCGAAGGAGAGCGTGTACCTGTTATAATCAAGGAAATTGATGATAGAAAGCGAATCAATCTTTCCATCAAAGATGTAGACTCAAAATTTGCATCAAATAAGGGGGTTGGGGCACCTTCATCAAACACAAATCATGGAACCGAACAAAAATCAAAACCCGAAGAAAATTCCAAAGGAGAATAATCGAGAAAAAAGTGAAGTAGTCACGACTGGAAATTTGGGAGCATCAGCTCAAGAGGTTACAGACACACCTCACAAAAATACTACCCAAATTCCCGAGGGGGCTTTAAACAAGGCGCTTATGCGAACTTTTCGTGGAGATGTTTCAAAGGGTCTTGGTCCACAAGCGTCACAACAACAGGTAGATCATTTCATTCCAAAATCGAAACCACAAGCTCAAATTGATGCCGATGGTAACCAAATAGAAACAACGAAAAAGAAAAACGAAGCGATTGTGCACACTTTCAAAGATGACGTACAAAATTTAGTGCGCAATAAGAAAATGTCGATGGCTCGTATCGCAGCTCTTGAAAGTGACAGAGGTGAGAGGCTTCCCCATACTCAAGAAAAACGCGAACCGTGGAAAACGACTATGGTTGTCGCACTCACTGTGCTCTTTCTTGTTATTGGAGTAGTGATTGCTCTTGGATCATTCTATGCATATCGACTTAACACTGCTTCAAACTTAGCTCCTCAGTTTGATCCTGCAATAATATTTACCGAAGCGCGAGAAAGCATAGATGTGACTGAAAAAAATCCTCGAGGAATACTATCCCTTCTAGGAAACGCCCGACGAAATACATTTTTCTCCCTCGGCTCAGTGGTAGAACTCCACCTTACTCAATCTATAGATGTCTCAGAGGAACAAGCAGTAATCATTCACCTAGATTCCATTGATTTCCTAGAAAAGATAGAAGCTTCTGTTCCCGAAACGTTTTTACGAACTCTTGGGACTGAATATGTATTAGGTATTCACGTTATAGATGAGAATGTTCCTTTCCTTATTCTGACAACTCAATCATATGGACATGCATTTGCTGGAATGTTGTCGTGGGAGAAAAGCATTGAAGAAAATTTCATACCTTTCTTTAGTCCAGGTACGGGCTTTATAAAACCAGCCGTTGCTGAGGGAGAAAATGCTTTTTCGGATACTGTTATTGAAAATCTTGACGTACGTGTATTGCGCGATGATGATGGCACTATTCGCATTCTTTACACATTTTTAAACCGTAACACTATAGTAATTACTACCGATATTCGTACCCTCATTGAACTCTCAAATCGTCTTCGTGTTTCCTCTATCTAAATATGTATTGTAAATAACATATATAGTGTATAGTGGTCGCACTATGGTAGACAAGAGAACAACACAAAAGTTAGAAGAACGGCTCAAACAAGAGCTTGCAACACTTGAAATAGGACTCACCGACATTGGAAAAATGGATCCAAGTAATCCTGCTGACTGGCATGGAACTAATGGTGATATCGAAACCGGTACGGCTGATGCCTCAATTCTAGCTGATCGTTTCGAGGCAAAAACCACAAACGAGGGCATCGTAACTGAACTTGAGGAACGTTTCAATAACATAAAAGACGCTCTCATACGAATCAAAAAGGGAACCTACGGCATATGTTCAAACGGTGGAGGAAAAATTCCTCTTGCACGTCTTGAGGCAAATCCAGCAGCTGATACTTGCATAGAACACGCCGACTAGAAACCGTATAGCTGCTACACTACTTCGTCACTTCACAATAAAATCCCACAAGCTGAACACTCAGTTCTGCTTGTGGGATTTTCTGCTTGCTCCTCGTATTGCAACCAGCTATTCAATTTCTAGAATTTTACTGTTTCCAAACCTGCTACAATGCGAGCAATGTCCTTTGCTCGCATTTTCAGTGCACAGACATCACTCCTTGATGCTCATATTGTTACTGTTGAAATCGATCTGTCAAAGGGTCTTCACACATTCTCAATTGTGGGATTACCCGATAAAGCAGTAGAAGAATCACGTGACAGAGTAAGCGCAGCACTAAAAAACTCTAATTTTGAAAAAAGTGCATCGTTTAAAGCTCCAAAACACAATAATATAAAAATAGTAGTGTCTTTAGCTCCAGCGGACTTGAAAAAAGAAGGTCCTTTATTTGATGTTCCTATTGCTTTAGCATACTTGCTAGCCAACGGTGAGCTCGAAGCAGATACGGACAAACAATTATTCTTGGGAGAACTGTCGCTTGACGGTCATGTTCGGCCAACAACCGGTATATTACCTTTGGTTCAAAAGGCCCATTTTGAAGGATTCAAAGATATATTTGTGCCAAAAGATAACGTCGCCGAAGCTGGATTGGTGGACGACATCACCATTTTCCCTATAGAAAATCTAGGTCAAGTAGTTGAGCACCTACGCGGAACTAGCTTGATAGATTCCTATATTCATTCTGACACTAAACAAAAACCTGCTCAGGTACAAGTAAAACACTTAGAAATGATACGCGGGCAGGAACACGCAAAACGTGGACTCATGATTGCTGCTGCAGGAGGACATAACATTGCCTTGTTTGGACCCCCTGGTACTGGAAAAACAATGCTCGCCAAAGCCCTAAGTTCACTACTACCACCACTTTCCAACGCTGCTGCCCTTGAAGTCACCGGTATTCACTCTATTGCTGGCATTCTTGGCGATACACTAGTGACACACCCTCCTCTGCGAAGTCCTCACCACACGGCAAGTTATGTTGCTCTCGTTGGAGGAGGAGCCATTCCTCGACCCGGTGAAGTAACACTCGCACATCGCGGAGTTTTATTTCTCGATGAGTTCCCCGAGTTTGATAGACGAGTGATAAATGCCCTACGACAACCCCTTGAAGACGGTGAGGTTTCTATCACACGGGCAAAAGGATCTGCTACATTCCCATCTGATTTTATTCTTATTGCTGCTCTTAATCCCTGTCAATGTGGTTTCTACGGAACGAATAAATGTACCTGCACTCCGTCTTCTCTACAGAGATACCGCCAAAAAATCTCAGGTCCGATAATGGATCGTATAGACATGTGGATTGAAGTCGGTGCTGTAGAACACAGTAAGTTACTCGAGATTCCTAAAGATTCAGGAGAAACAAAAGCTGCTCAACTTACTATTGCTCAAGCCCGAGCGATACAACTCGATAGATTTAAGCTCTCCGAGAGACTTAATGCCGGTATGTCACCTTCAGGTTTGGCTCATCACGCAAAACTCTCTATTGCTTGTGCCGATATTTTGAATAAAGCAGCAACAAAAATGAACCTTTCTCCACGTGCATACCACCGATGCATTAAGCTATCACGCACCATTGCTGATCTTGAGCACTCACAAGACATTAAGGAAACACACATCCTTGAAGCACTTCAATATCGCCCAAAACAGGAAATATAGGTATACTAAATTATGTTTAAAAGCGCCCAAAAAGAAGTCGATGACTTGGTACAGCCATACGATCCCCCATATTGGTCACCACTTTCACAGCTTGCCCGCTTAAGCGAAGAGGTGGGAGAGGTAGCACGCCTCCTAAACCATATGTATGGTGACAAACCGAAGAAAAAAGATGAAGCAGAGCAACAACTTGGCGGAGAATTGGCCGACGTGATGTTTAACATCGTGTGTATGGCGAACGCTCACAATATAAATCTCGATATTGAGTTCGAAAAAGCGCTCGATAAATTGCGAGTACGCGACAAAGACAGATTTAAAAAGAAATAATATGGAAACTACTCTTTTTATACTTACAGGTCTACCCGGTTCTGGTAAAACAACGTATGCAGAAACCTTATCAAAGAAAACTGGGGCTACTATATTATCTTTGGATACGGAAATGTTCAAACGTTATGGTGACGACCATCATATTGAGTTGGAAATACGAGAGAAGGCAACTAAATATGATCTTCAACAAGAAATCGAAACTCTACTTACCAAAGATTCGTCAGTTATCTTAGACTACGGTTTTTACAAAAACGACGAGCGTATTAGGTACAAGAAGTTCGCAAAACGCTTTGGTGTGAATGCAAAAGTTATACATATTACTGCACCTTATGAAAAGCTACTGCAGAGAGTAGAGCAACGAAACATCGAAGAAGACAACATTCACCATATTGATAAAGAAATTCTTGATATTCTTATTAAAAGGTTCGAGGTGCCAGAAGGCGATGTAGAAATTATCGAAACTTAAGTTACATAATCCATTCTAAAACTGAATGCAGAATAAGGCATTCGAACAAAATGAAAAAAGCCGTACTTACGTACGGTGTATTTTTATTTTGTGATGAATAACACAATTATGCGTCAGTTTTAGAATGGATTCTTGGCTCCGCGAATTTCAAAGTGTACATGAGGCCCCGTTGAACGTCCTGTTGAGCCAACATATCCGATAACTTGACCTTGAACGACACTTTGTCCACTAAAGACTAAGTTACTAGAGTTGTGTGAATAGAGAGTCTGAGTACCATTATCGTGCTTTGTTACTATGTAATTACCATAGCCACCGTTCCAGCTACCGCTCTTTGAAATAAGAACTGTTCCTGAAGCTGACGCAAGAATAGAAGTCCCTCTTGATGCGGCAAGGTCAACCGCGTTGTATCCATGTATACCCTGCGTGCGTGTTCCTCCTGAGATAGGGCGTAGGTAGTAGCCGCTATATGTTGGTACATTTGTGCCTCGAGGAGATGAAACTGCTCGAGTATATCGACTCTTCGCCACGGCTTTAGGTGCTGCTATTTCTCCATCTGGAATAATAACCTCAGTTCCAGCAGCAAGGTGCTCATCAGCACCATAGCCGTTATATTCCACTGCTTCGTCAATATCTCCTCCGTGTTTATCAATTATGTCTTGCAGAGTACCTCCGTTCTTTACCGTGTATTTAATACCAGTAACAGGAAGAATTACCAATTCTTGCCCTGGTTGGATTGCTTCACTGCGAGAAATATCGTTACCCCAACGAATGGTGTTTATTGAAACATCAAACATTCCTGCTATATCTCCCAGCGTATCTCCCGGACGCACAATATAAATACTAATTTGTCCATTATTCTTATTCGTAGACCATCATCAACATCTGCAAGTGATCCTGATGGACCTGACGAAGGCAAAAGTGCTGAGTCATTTACAATAGTAATATCACCGCCACCTTTAGATGGATTTGGGTCAATATTCTGAGCCGCTGTTGGGAGAGGAATAGTTTGCGAATTATAAGTAGTCCCCGTTGTATATGCAAAAGTAGTGGTAGAGAAGGCTGCAAACACAGAGGTAAAGAACCCCGCATGAACGCCGGTTGGAATACTAATAGATACCAACATTAAGACGGATACGGCGCTACGCCATATCGTGGATGGTATATGTGTCATCTGACTCTTGACGCGTTTGCGTAAGGAAGAATCAGAATCCTGATCTTTGGATATAATAAGTCAATTTTCTAGAAATTAGTGCAATTTCTAGTGTGTTAAGCAAGGGACTCGAAACAGACATTGTGCCCTTCATATCACTGTACCTACTACACAAATGTGCGCAATAGCCCGTCTATACTACTGTGGATAGAGTATCTGTCAAGGGTTTTGAATGAAGCAATGAGTGACCAGATTTTTAAGAAGCGCAGCGAGGAGGTGAATTTTCTGAAAGAAAAGAGAGGCTGCCCTGGGGTACTATAAAAAGCGAAGTACTCCTGTGGTGCGTAGTGATTATGCTGAATTTGACCTATTTTTATAAGGAATGCAATTCCTATAAAATGGAAATACTCTTGTGGTGCGACCAGACTTTGAATGAGATAACGAGCGCAAGCGATTATATCGAATTTATGTCCCAATTCTTCCCCTTTTTCCCTAGGGGAGAATTGCTGGACTGCGGCAAAGAAAAAAAGATTAAAATCGAAGTACTCTTTGTGGTGATGTCCCAATTTCCCATTTCCTTAGGGAAAATTGCTGGACGGACTTGCTTTATTTGGGTTCATACATTAACTGCTCATCAATAAATTGAAGCCCATAGCCTCTACGTGGTATAGTGCTTTTTTATGACAGATTTCAACCTAAATAAGCAACAAAAAGAGGCTGTGGCACATGAATCTGGCCCATTAATGATTCTCGCTGGAGCTGGAGCTGGGAAAACCCGCGTCATTACACTGCGAATACTCACATTGATTAAAAAGGGAATCGCGCCTGAGAAAATACTGGCTGTTACATTCACCAATAAGGCTGCTAAAGAGATGCGAGAGCGTGTGTTGCAACTTATTGATTCGGATTCTCAAATCAATCGTCCGGTTGCAGCACGGGCAACAGGTTTCGGAACCCCGTATGTAGCTACCTTCCACTCTCTCGGAGTTATATTGTTGCGGGAAAATGCCCGAGAACTTGGAATTAAGCGACACTTCACAATATTTGACCGAGCAGACAGTATTCGAGCTGTTAAACACGCACTTAAGCACCTAGGGTTAGATCCAAAACAATTTGAACCTCGTACTGTTCTCTCGGTAATATCAAGAAGCAAAGCAGATGGAACTCAGGCGAAAGATTATCATGCGGACATTGCTGATACATGGCGCCACACCTTGGGGCGTATCTGGGTTGAGTATGAAGCTCGTTTAGAAAAAGAAGGAGCTCTTGATTTCGATGATTTACTCCTCAAAACGTACATATTACTGCGAGACAATAAAGAAGTGCGAGAAAGGTACCAAAATAGATGGTCCCATGTGCACGTAGACGAATACCAAGATACCAACAAGGTACAGTTTGCTATCACACAACTTCTAGTCGGTAAAAAAGCCAATCTATGTGTAGTAGGAGACATCGATCAAAATATTTATTCATGGCGTGGAGCAAATTTGGCAAATCTACTCGCATTTGAGGAAGAATTTCCAGGAACTACACTTGTGCTACTAGAAGAAAATTACCGCTCCACAAAAAATATACTCACTGCGGCTAACAAAATAATTGAAAAAAATGTAAAGAGAAAAGAAAAAACTCTGTTCACTAACAATGAAGAAGGTGAGCTGCTCAGTTTGTACAGTGCTTACAGTGAAGACGACGAAGCACGTTTTATCGTTGAAAAAGCTCAAGGGTTAATAGATTCTGGAGCGGCTCCGAAGAGCATCGCGATACTTTATCGGGCAAATTTCCAGTCTCGAGTACTGGAACAAGCCTTTATGTATGCAGGAGTACCGTACCAAGTCTTAGGGACCCGTTTCTTCGACCGTAGAGAAGTGAAAGACGTACTCAGTTATATTCGAGCGTCATTAAACCAAGATTCTCAAGGAGACATCGCTCGTATTATTGGCACCCCTCCGAGAGGTATAGGAAAGATGACTTTGGCTAAAATGTTCGAAGGTAACGAGCATGAGCTCTCACCTGCAGCCCAGAGAAAAGTGGCTGACTTTAAGGGTATTTTGTCTGCTATCCGGAAAAGTGCTCTTACTGAGCGACCCTCAGAAACGATTCGTTTTACGGTGCAAAAGAGTGGCTTAGAAGTTAAGCTTAAAGGAGGTACTGAAGAAGAGCGCGAACGACTCGAAAACATAAAGGAGCTCGCAACTTTGGCCTCTAAATACGACTCCATGGAACCTGAAGAGGGCATTGAACGACTACTTGAAGATGCTGCACTCGCGACTGATCAAGATTCCCTTGAGAAAAATAATAATGCGGTAAAACTTATGACAGTGCATGCATCAAAAGGACTGGAATTTAATACGGTCTTCATTACAGGACTCGAAGAAGGACTCTTTCCTCATGAAAAAATGGGAGAGAACGTTGACGACGAGGAAGAGCGCCGACTATTTTATGTTGCTCTTACTCGTGCGTGTAAAAAAGTGTTTCTAACCCACGCTGTTGTCCGTACAATTTATGGCTCACAATCTATGCAGATTGCTTCACAATTTATTGAAGATATCGGTGAAGATTTTCTTGAAATCCAAAATGAGTATGAATCGCCGCACGAAAGAAAGGTAGATTTGATAGACTTCTAAGTATGATTCACGAAGATATTACTCCTGGAAAATATCAACACTTCAAAGGTGGTGAGTATGAAGTTATCGGAGTAGCCAATCATAGCGAGACACTCGAGAAGTTAGTACTATATCGAGCTCTCTACACGAGCGAAAAGTTTGGTGAAAATGCTTTGTGGGCTCGTCCTCTTGAATTATTTACCGACACGGTAACATTGGATGGGGGGACTGTTCAGAGATTTAAGAAAATAAG
>JAESTJ010000041.1 GCA_016763615.1 Minisyncoccota bacterium
ATCATTAACCCAAACAAACACACCAGCCGTTACACCAACCCCCCCAACCATCAAAAACAGCACACCAACACTCCTGTGTCTTCCCGACCCAATCAAGCCCGGAGAAGACGTACTCATCATGTGGGCATGTCGTGACGATGCATACAAAACGACAGCCGAGAACTTCGACACCGATGAAGCCGTGATTGGTTCAGTTCACGTCAATCCAACAAAGGACACCACGTACACTCTTACCTGTGTCAACAACAGAACAACCGACACCACCGCAGCGACGTGCACCATAGACGTCGCCAACCCAGCTCTGGCTATCATCGCTACACCTCGTCGTGCAACACGAGGAGGAACAGTCTCACTTTCTTGGAAAACTACCGACACCAATTCCTGTGTACTCTCTTCAAGCAACCACCCTAACTTCGAGAAAAGAGGTATCGAAGGTGATGTTGTTTCACCTTCACTCACTACAAACACCACGTTTACCCTAACGTGCGAAACTACTACTGGTGTACTTGAAGAGAGGAGTGTTGGGGTTCTTGTTAACTAAGAAAGCACCCAAAAAATAATTTATGTGTATAAGTAAGTTGCTGTTGTGGGATACAAAACGTACGATAAATACTACATAAAATGTACACCTACAAAATATATGAAATCTACAATTAAATTAAGTGCCGTTTTATTCTTTGTTGCTGTATTTGGTGCTGTCGCAGGTTTTTCTCAAGGTGAAAAAGTTGCTCTATTAAACACAAATAGTGGTACGCAGACAGCGTCTCCAAGAGACGCTGCCACTGATGATTTACGTGTTAATGCTAGAGTATTAGACTCCACTAGCACGGGAGTGGGTTCAGCATTAGACCACACTACCACGGGCGTGGACTCAGTATTAGGTCACACTTCCCCGGATGCAACAGTGAAAAGCAACGCAGGAAACGTTCAAGTAGTTAATTCGGTCTGCGTCCCTCAAGGACCAGGACCGTGTAGCCAACCGAGACAGTCAAAAAAGTCAGGACATGATGGATTTTCTTGCCCCACAAAAAATCTTCAAGGAGGTAATATTAGAGGTACTTGTAAAGCGGGAGTTTGTACCGCAATAGCTCCGAGCTCCTGCACCACTCCAAGTTTCACCAGTAGTGCGGATTCTCTCAAATCGGGAGGATTTTTAGGACAACTTGGACAGCAATTTTTCTCTCAACTTCTCTAAAAGCTCATGGGTGGACGAGGTGCAGCTGGCGGGGGAGGTGGCAACTCTACTCCAAATTTTGGTAACACCCAACCTGCAGAAGACTTCCTTCAGATTGATCCAAACTTACTAAACCTAAGCGATACAGGTCTGGGGCTCGACAATTTGATTTTTGGTGACAGTAGCGCCACCACAAACATCGCAAGCGATACAACCAATACTACGAGAAATACTGAAACTAATACTGACACAGCACGCGAGACAGTAGTTGTTGAAAATACTCCAGGACAAGAAGGAGACACAGTAGAAACCACGTACGAAAATATCGGAACTGACAATAACAATGCTGCCGCCGAGAATAGTACTGCTGCGAACACAAGTGATGATTTCAACGATGACTTCTTTGAAGACAACAGCGATTTTGATAGAGATTTCTTTGGAGCAAATCTAGACGCAAGTGATGGTTCAGTTTCAAATGTCAGCGGTCTCTCTCGTGCAGAACTTGAGGCGCAAGGACTACTTGAAGCCTCCCGTTTAGGGTCAAGTGACATTGCACGCAGTGGCTCTTTAGCAATTCAGTATGAGAGTCTTACCTCAGCAGAAGTTCGTACGTTACAAGATTTTCGCAGCTCTGCCGTTTCCGGAGGACTCAGCCCCTTCCAAGGCTTGAATGAACAACCTGACACTAAAAACGGTTCAGATGAACAAGGGGCAGGATTTTTCAAAAAAATTACTAACTTCTTTTCAGCACTGTTAGGCTTTGGTCCTCCACAGAGATAGGTACCATTTCGTGAAAATGAATTTCGTAGGCTAGTGTTACTTATTTGGTACGGCTGGAAGCATTAAGACTAACTTCTTAATTACTCCTTTTTAATTAGTCCACGGTCTTGTAATATGGGCTTCTTTTTGAACGCGTGAGCCTGTTACAATACAGAACATGGGACGTTCCTTATTAACCGTACTCGCTATTGTGATGCTTGGTATGCTCATTAGTATTTTTTATTTTACTTCAACTCGTGCAGAGGCAGCTGGCACTGAGAACAGCACAAATGGACTGATACTAGCAATACGTACTGCCACGATAGCTGATTGTCAACGTGTAAAGTTGCGGAACTCAAGTATTGTGTGTACACCTGGAGTAACTCCTTTTACCGATAGTGATGCTGCTGGTTTTGGCAAGAGTGCCTGTTCTTTTTCTGGTGATGCCAAAGCGTATTTGCTTACAAAAAACAACAAACCGCCAGGCGATGTACAGGGACTATCTGAGGACTTCTCGTGTCGTTTGGCTAATTTTTTTAAGGCAGAGAAGCCGCGGGATATGACATTCGAATTAAATCTGGGTATCGTTCAGTGGAACGCCAACAGGTACTTTTTCAAAATGCCGTAGCGCGCTATGGAAGCACCCAAGCTGCTCGGAGGTATGTGGCACCTCCTGGACGAAGTAATCACAACAGAGGAATAGCCGTAGATTTATCCAATGCAGGCAGAAGTTGGCAGCATGCCAACGCGGGTGCTTTTGGTCTCTATTTTCGCATGAGTTGGGAACCGTGGCATATTGAACCAACGGATAGCCCAAACAATACTGACTCTCAAGGACAATACGCCTCGAATTCACTAGGGAATTCTATCCTTTCTAATTTTTTTGGTTCCACTCTTCTTTCGGGAGGCTATGCAACACCAAACCCACAGCAGTTAGCGCAGAATTTAGGACAATCGCTACAACAATATTCTTCGCTAAGTGGTGGCACTATTCCGCAAAGCTCTCTTGCATATAAAGACACCACAAATAGTACTCCTGTTCTTACTCAAAGTGGAAATATTTCTGGTGGCACTACTACTGGAGTAGTGAATACCAATACACGTACAGGAAATAACGACGCGAGCGAAACTTCACCCTCTGCAGGTAGTGATTCGTCTAAACCAGTTACCTGCGAAGGCTCTGGATTGTTTGGCACTAATCTTTTTAGCACATGTAAAGAAACAGTAGCGAATACCAACATCCAATTAGTTGATGAGACGGGAGATAGTATCAGTACTACATTCATACAAAATCCAATACGTCATATTGTAGGAAGTATTCCTCGCACTGTTTCGGGAGATAATTATGTGTACTCCGATACTGATGCGATACGCAGAGTTACAACATCAGGAGCGACGGAGGTTTTCTATGGAATACATAACCCAGAAGATGGGGTACGTCGTAGTCGCGATTACGGAACATTACCGCAAAACGAAAATCTGAGCTACGGACGATTTATTGCTGAAGAAACTCGTACGGTCGCGGTTAATAAAACTAAAACGCTAGGAAATTCAATACGTTTTGCTGAGGCAAGTGCTCAACTTGGAGTGTACTATGGATTAATTCACGGAACATCACCGTTAATAATAGGAAGTGCACCTCGTACATTAGCGCGATTTATTCAGGGAGTTACCGGATTCAATGTGTATAACCCATTTTCAATATAGAGGCTTTATAGATACCATAGAGAGAATCATTTGCTATATTTATGAGAGAGGAAACTTCATATAAAAAACCAATAGATAAAGGGAAAATACAGAGAAATGCGATGCATTTAGCACTCGTCATATTCTTTGTTGCAACAGTAAGTGCTGCAGGAGGTTTTTTGCAGGGAGAGCGAGTTGCATTGTCGGAGAATGATACTCAAACAGCTATAGCAACAGGAGCTTTGCATGGCGTGGGAAGAAGTGTATTACGGACACCACCAACGACAGAACATACTGTGACACCATCACCACCAACGACAGAGCATACGACACCTAATAGCATAGATAGCGATACCGCAAATGATCCAAGACGTAATTCGGCTATATGTAGTGATCCAAAAACAGCAAATGCAGCTGAGTGTACAAATTCATGCTCGACTACATATGTGAAGGGTGCAAATCCACCGCAGGTAAGGGATTGCGGGGGATTTGCTGGGATTAGAACTAATCCTATTTATAAAGCTATTGATGAATTGAATGCTTGTATAGTTAGAGAGACAGGACAAAACGAGCGAGATAAACTTGATGTAGCAATATGTCGTGTGACAGACCCGAGTAAAGCTGTAACTCAGGGAACACAACAAGCTGAAGAGGGAGCCGTGGCATCTGGAGTGTATGGAAATGGTACTCAAGCTGCTCGAGAATATCTTGAGCAAGTCGCCAAAACCCACTCGGACAGAGGCAGATTATATGTTCCATCCAAGTGTCAAGCTCTTCTTGAAAAAGTGGAAGGAAAAAAGAGAGAAGGTTTAGAAAGAGCAAAAACTGTTGGCTCTGTTCCTGAGGCTAACGGCAGGTCATGTACATACAACGGGATAGCAAACTGTGTACTTAAAGCAGGTCAAAATGGAAAACCTGCAAAATATGAATGTACAGCCAAAGACGCTACAGCAACTCCACCCCCTGGGAATGCTGCTCAATGTCAAAGAAATGCGTTAGCGAACATAGCTAGAGCGTTAGTTCCAGGAGGAACAACTCCAGGTGCTGCAATAGCCACTTATAACGCGTGTGGAAATATTACAACACCACCGCCTAGAAATACAACTCCAACTCAGACCCCAAGTACTCAAAGCCCATTTGGTGGGCAGAATCCTTTAGGTGGACAGAGTCCATCCAACTCAGGAAACAACAACCGTTGTCCTTCAGGATTTCACTCAACTAACAGTGGTAGTAATTCTAACAACAGACAGGTCACGTGTGTGAAAGACGACAATCAAGAAACCAAAGCACAATGTCTCATCGTTGCGAGCAAAGAAAAGATTGCAGCAGGAGAAAGTGTCACCATACGATGGCGTACTGCGAACGCAGAAGATGTTGATATCAAAAATATCGGTAACAATGTATCCAAAAATAGTCAAAAAACAGTAAAACCTACAAAGACAACAACCTACGAAATTCGTGTTGCAGGCAAGGGTTCAAACAATGTGCAAACTTGTGATGTAACCGTCACTGTCGATAGCACCACCACAAATACGACAGGTACACCACCAAAACTTTCCTGTCGACCAACTACCATCAAGAAAGGGAAAACTGGTGTGGTGAAGTGGGCGTGTCCTTCCTCAGCCGATACAAGTACAGGAACAGGGATTGCCACTAAGGGAAAACTTTCTGGTGAAATATCTGTGCGCCCTGAACACAATACAGAGTATGGCGTGAGTTGTTCAAAAGGAACTGAAGAAATTGGTAAAGACACATGCTCTATCGCTGTAGGAGAACCAACATACGATATTATCGTACATCCCACAACTGCTAAACAAGGTGATCGTGTACGCATATCATGGGCGAGTCTCTTCATGAGCAGCTGTCGCGTACAAGGACCACGAGGGTTCGACTTCACTCGTGAACAAGGAGTGGTTATCACTGAACCATTCGCCCTCGACACTGAACGAGTACCAAATCGCAACATCCGTGCTGCTATCTATAGTATTGAATGTGAAAGCCAGTTCGGAGGAACGTTCTCGAGAGATGTCACGGTGCGCTTTGGTGGGTAGTGCATTTAATTTTGTGGAACCTGACTTGTCGTCACTGGGCATTAAATATAGAGTTTTGTTCGGTAGGACATTCGACCACCAGTCACTAAGTATAATTTACGCCTTGCAGGCTCAATTCTACTAAGTGCTCTTGCGACCAAACTTTCAGTGACTGAAAGGAACATG
>JAESTJ010000042.1 GCA_016763615.1 Minisyncoccota bacterium
GTTAAGTCAGTATGAGTTCCCATTGGTCTCAGGAGGCTCTTTATTAGGAGTAGACATTACTCGTATTCATCTCGAAGAGGATACAGCACGCTCTTCGCACACTGCTGAATCTGATCACAGTCTCGTTGATTTCAATCGCGGTGGGGTTCCTCTTATGGAGCTAGTCACCGAACCAGTACTTCACTCTGCTACTGACGCTGCAAACTTTGCACGCGAGTTGCAGTTGCTGTTGCGCACTCTTGGAGCGTCATATGCAAATATGGAAAAGGGAGAGATGCGCGTAGAAGCTAACATTTCTGTCTCTAAAAATAAGGGTGTATTAGGTACTAAGGTAGAAATAAAGAACCTTAACTCATTCAAATCTGTCGAGAAAGCAATCGAATTTGAAGTTGCACGGCATATTAAAGTACTTGAAGAAGAGGGAGAATTAGTTCAAGAGACTCGGGGGTGGGATGAAAGTAAGGAAATAACTTTTAGTCAGAGAATAAAAGAAGAAGCTGCAGACTATCGATATTTCCCTGAACCGGATCTTCCAAGGATGAAGCTCTCTGAGGTTGAAGAATTTTCAGTAGTGAATCTGCGAGAGACTCTGCCTGAATTACCGATGGAAAAACGAGAGCGTTTCCGCGCTCAATATAAGGTACCTGATGAAGTAATCGAAATGTACGTGAGCGACATGTTGCTCGGAGATTTCTTTGAGGAGGTTGTGAAAGAATTGGCTAGTTCTGAAAATCTTGAAAAGAAGACATTATTGGCATCAAATTATATTTCAAACAACCTAAGAGCTTTGAAGGTCAAGCCAGAGGAGCATGTTGCCCAGACTCTCACTACAGAAAATTTTGTAGGAATGCTAGAGATGGTTTATGGAGGTGAGATATCGTCGAATGGAGCGGTGGAGATTTTACGCCTGCTTGTTTCAGGAGACGGAGAAGCGACCGCACGTGAGCTCGCACAAGATAAAGGCTTATTGCAGCAAAATGATGAGGGAGTGCTTCTAGAGATGGTAGAAAACATTCTCGATGAGAATTCCGATGCTGTAGCAGAGTTTAAAGCTGGCAAAGAACAGGCACTTCAATATCTGGTAGGGCAAGGTATGAAGTTGAGTAAGGGTTCAGCCAATCCTGCAAAACTCAAGGAGCTCATTACGAACAAACTCGTCTAGGCGAGTCCCAATATCAACACATATATAGATTTCTCGGATGTACATTGCTGGCATGACTGCTACAATGCACTCCATGAATGATGTTGTTGTAGACAACGAGAGGCTCATTTCAACTACCCAAGCATCGAAGGTGAGTGGTTACTCAAAGGACTATGTTGGGCAATTGTGCAGAGAGGAAAAAATGTTTTGTAGGCGCATATCGGGACATTGGTACGTTAGCGAGAATAGCTTAAAATCGTACCAAGGAGCTGAAACAAAGAATGGAGGTAATCATCCTGAGAAGAAAAAAATACCCTCATCTGAGAAAACTGCTTATGGCATGAAGGTGGGCAATGTTCGCGATGACACTTTTAGCTATGACGGAGTCGAGTACATTTCTACATTGCGTGGAGCAGAGCTCACTGGTTACGCTCAAGATTATATTGGTCAATTAGCGAGAAACGGTGAAATAGAGGCTCGAAAAGTTGGTCGCCGCTGGTTCATTGGACGAGAAACTCTTACAGATCACAAGAAGCATAATGATGGACTGCTTGCTGCAGTGCAGTCACAATCAAGTGGAGTACTGAGTTCTTCCGAAGGCAGAGAAAGTACTGCACAGCGACATGTTGATGTTGATGCAGAAGGAGCGCCTGTTGCAATCGAAATACATACAAATGTTGAACCAGGGGACATCAATTTTAATGTTCGGTATGTGTCTGAAACTAATCAAGAGCTTGTGCCTAAAATGCTACCAAAAGGTCCAGTGAAAAATATATATGCGCCTGGTGATATAGACAAGGTTCCCTTTGGACATGTTGCGAGTGGTGATTCTGACATCTTGACAAAGAAGAGGGGGAATTCTCTAAAGCAAGTCAGTAACAACACATCTCGTTTGGGCGTGGAAAGAAGTAGTCACGTCTCCTCAAAGGAAATTGCCTTCGTCCCTTCTACTATTAAATCAAGGAGAGGTTTCTCAGGACCTTCAGTGGTACGGTTGTTTATATTCTTGTTGGCGGCAGCGTTCGTCGCATATGCATACCTTTTTGGACCTCCTGAACTGCTAGAGAGTATTATTCCAATAGATTTTTTCTCTACACTTAAGGATTCGTACGGTGAATTCTTGCCAGGAGCTGAATTTGAATATCAAGCTCAATAAATAAAAACCCTTCTTGTCCACACTTGCTTGTGTGGTTGCGCAGAAAACCCAGTAAAATATAGATACATCGCGTTTACGACCAGTCAAAAAACTGTGAGTAAATATCTGAATATAGACAATATTGAATATATTTCGTCAATCGCCGCAGGTAAATCTGTTGGTTATTCTCATGATTATCTTTCGAGGCTGTGTCGTAGCGGAAACCTAGAATGTCGTCGTATCGGACGGGTTTGGTATATAGAAAGAGACTCACTAAACCTAATGGTGATGCATGGAGCATCTATTAGGAAAAATGAGCCAGAAGTTTTGGAGAGAAGTTCGCACAAACCTTTGCACAAGCCCAAGTACTCAAACATTCATAAAGGAGAACAACCATTCGCTCATGAGGTAGTACATAATGCGAAGTATAGTGGAAATACTTTTACAGAGATACAGACTGAAACTGAGACTTCGCACAAATCTTTTATATACCCTATTACAGCGCCAATAGAAATTGAGAAAAAATCTTCCATTGCACCACACAAAGCACATCTAGATGCTCCAGAGAGAACAGGTAGCATACTTAGTTCTTTGGTCGGTACAATGATTGCACTAGTTGTATTGGTGGGTGGCTACACTAGCGCACAAATTTTCTATAAAAATTCTTTGGCACAAGAATTCGTTAGTGAGACATTTTTTACGATGAAGTTAGGAATGGGACACATTTCTAGTGAAGCAGCACAAACTGAGATAGGAAAGAACGTTTTCTCTAACGTTGCTTCAGTGTCTCAAGGAATAGCAAAATTAAATTGGACAGCAGCAACAAATGTTTTCGATACCACAGCAAGAAATATATATAGTTTTGTAAACATTTCAGGGAGAATTTCTAATGTAGTGGGGAATCTATCAGGAAAAGTAATCACGTATGGTGAAACACCTGTTAATCTACTCGCAGCAACTTTAGGGTCTTTGACGACAGAAGAGGCTCTTTTATCTGGAGCAGATTCTTTGTACGAAGTACCAGAAAAATCCATTGATGCAATAGCTGTAGAGACTGTCGGTACAAGTGTTGCTGAAATTCCTCAAATTATTAAACAAACGATTATAAATCAGCCTGTTATTGAAAGAATAGTAGAAAAACACTTTACCGTGATTGAGTCAGGAGTCACTCTTGAGCAATTGCAACAAAGTGAAAACGAATTAAGGCAACTTATATCTACATTTTCTGGACAGAATGAGGTTCGTTCTATAGATAACTTCCGCACCATCGCACTCTCACAAAAGATAGATAACCTCGGCAGTGTCGATATAACCAACTCCACATTCGCCAGTGGTTCAATTTCAAGCTCAAGTGCAGCACTCACCACACTCACCGTCTCAGGGAGTTCAACTTTTAATGATTCTGTTACGTTCAACGGAACCACTACATTCGCCACTACCCCAACCTTCACCGACCTCACACTCTCGGGTGACCTTGCCGTCAACGGAGGTGACATAACCACCACAGCAACCACATGGAACTTTGATGTTGCTGACACAGGTACTATCCAGTTTCGCGATGGCACCAACACACTCTTTACTATCGTCGACAACGGAACCACAGGAGACGTCACCATCTCTGGTGACCTCACCATTTCAGGTGATGACCTTACACTCGGCACCAACACTTCAGGCTTCCTGCTGGTTGCCGATGGTACCAACTTTAATCCTGTAGCACTCTCGGGTGACATTACGATTGATGGAGCTGGATTAACTGCTATTGCGGCTGATGCACTCGACTTCACTGAATTCAAGGACGCACTCACGCTTGATGCATCAACCGACATTGCTATCGATGGTACTGAAGTATTCTCTCTAACCAATACAGGAACAGGAAGCTCCTTCATAGTGAACGACGCGGCAAGTGATACGTCACCGTTTGTGATTGATAACTCAGGAGACACCGGCATCGGCGTCACCGACCCCGACATCAAGCTTGAGGTTTTCGAAACAGTCGCCGCAGCACAACTCAAGCTCTCCTACGACGCCACACGATACACACAGTTCCAAACAAACTCAGTAGGAGACCTAGTAGTAGACGCACAAGGAGGGGACGTCTTCTTAAACGACGAGAACCTCTTCGTCTGTACAGGAGGTTCATGTCCCGCAGGAACACCAGCTTCAACCGGAACTATCATCGCCGAGAGTCGTATTGGTATCGGAACAGCTGACCCGGTATCAAACCTTGAAATTGCCAACAACGTTCAAGCAGGTATGGACGCCTACACTGACTACCAGATTCTTCTCCACGACACTGGTACCGCAACTACTTCAATTGGTATCGGAGTAGAAACAGGAACGCTCGCCTTCAACACTGATGCAGACTATGACTTCTACATTGATGGAGCGGTAACACCAGAAGTATCCTTCAACACCACCACCTCCACTTTCCA